>NZ_JBHVJT010000001.1:120521-211997 GCF_042798815.1 Kitasatospora sp. NPDC057738
TACCCTTGCCGCCAAACCACCCCCCCCCTCCGCCCCCCCCTCCCCCCCCCCGCCCTGGTTCCCTGTCGACCCCCCGTCTCCTTTTCCCCCCCCCCGAACCGGTGGTGCCCCCCACGGCCCCGGCGGCGGTGGTGAGCAGGAGGACGGAGGCGGTCGCGGCGGCCACCCGGGCCGGGAGTGAGCTGTTCATGCGGACCACGACAGCACGCCGCCGGGCCCCCGGCGACCACAGGGCGCCCGCCCGGGTGGCCGCCCGCCCCGGCCACTCCCGCCCCGGCCAGTCCCGCCCCCGGTTACTCCCGCGCCAGCACGGCGATGGCCGCGAGCAGCAGCGCGGAGCCCGCCAGCAGGCCCGCCGTCAGCGGCTCGCCGAGGAACAGCACGCCGATCACCGCCGCGGTCGCGGGCTCCAGCAGGACCAGCACCGCGGCCGTGGTGCTGGGCACGGTGGTCAGGCCGGTGAAGTACCAGCGGTAGGCGAACAGGGTGGGCACCGTGCCGAGGAAGAGCAGCGCGGGCACGGTCACCACCGGGTCGCCACCGGTCGGCAGGAGGCCGTGGAGGCCCTGGACGGCCGCGAGCGGGAGCAGGCAGAGCAGGCCGGTGGTGAAGGCGCCGGTGCCGGCCCGGGCCGAGCCGCCGCTGCGGGCCCAGAGGGTGAGGCCGCTCTGGCCGGCGCCCGCGAGGACGGCCAGCGCGACGCCGAGGGCCGGGCGCGGGCCCGCCGCCGGGGCGGCCACCAGGAGGGCGAGGCCGGCCAGGGCCAACGCCACCGCGGCCGCCGCCCGACGGGTCAGCCGCTCGCCGAGCAGCAGGTGGGCGCCGAGGCTGGTGAACACCGGCCCGGCGCCGATGGTGATCAGGGTGCCCAGTCCGAGGCCCGCCCAGCGCACCGAGCCGAAGTAGGCGCACTGGCTGACCGCGAGGCCGAGCCCGGTAAGCGCCGCGGAGCGCCACCGGGCGGCGCCCCGGTCGGCGCGGGGCCCGCGGCTCGGCAGCAGGGCCAGGCAGAGCGCGGCGACGCCGAAGCGCCAGCAGGAGACGCCCACCGGGCCGAGCCCGCCGGTGCGCATCAGCAGCGCGGACACGGCGCCGCCCACGCCCCAGGCGACGGCGGCGGCGGAAATGGACAGGAGGCCGTGCCGGAAGGGCACGGCGGTGTACGAGGGGGTCATGCGTCGGTACTCCACGATGAGGTGCCGGTTCGGGTCCGCTGGGAACGCGGGCGGCAGTCATCGCCCCGGCCGCGGGCAGGTCCCGTCGGGCCGGAGTGGGTGGAGTGGGCCGCCCGCTAGCGGGCCGGCGGGGGGAGGATCACAAGACGCACGGGGCCACCCTACGCCGCCCGGCCGCGGTGTTCGCGATCTTTTCCTCGCCCACGAACGGGACGTACGGTCGACCGGGCCGGGGGCTCCCGGTGGAACGCCCCACTCGACGAAGGAGCGGTACACGATGGACCAGCTGACGTACGACGAGGTCGAGGCCGCCGGGAAGCGGATCGCCGGGCGGGTGCGCCCGGTGGCGGTGGCGCCGGGGGACGACGGCGGGCGGACCTGGCTGGCCCTGGAGTTCCTCCAGCACACCGGCAGCTTCAAGGCCCGCGGCGCGCAGAACTTCCTGCTCGCGCACGCCGAGGCGGGCACCCTCCCGGACAGCGGGGTGACCATCGCCTCGGGCGGCAACGCCGGACTGGCCTGCGCCTGGGCGGCCCGTGAACTCGGCGTCCGGGCAACGGTGTTCCTGCCCGAGACGGCCTCCCCGGTGAAGCTGGCGCGGCTGCGCTCGTACGGCGCCGAGGTGCGGTTGGCGGGCCGGGAGTACGCGGATGCGCTGAGCGCCTGCGAGGAGTTCGCGACCGGCAGCGGGGCGCTGTCCTCGCACGCGTACGACCACCCGCTGATCGCCGCCGGCGCCGGGACGGTGCTGGCGGAGATGCGCGCCGGGGTGCCCGGGCTGGACACCGTGGTGGTGTCGGTCGGTGGCGGCGGGCTGTTCGCCGGGGTGGCGGTGGCTGCCCGTGAGCACGGCGTCCGGGTGCTCGCCGTGGAGCCGTCGGGCAGCCGCGCGCTGAACGCCGCGCTGGAGGCGGGCCGCCCGGTGGACGTCCCGGTGGACTCCGTCGCCCAGGACGCGCTCGGGGCCCGCCGCGCCACCGTCCTCGCCGTGGACGCGGCCGCGCACGCGGGCGTCCGCTCGGTGCTGGTCGACGACGAGGCCATCGTGCGCGCCCGTCGGCAGCTCTGGGAGGACCGCCGGATCGCCGTCGAGTACGCGGCCGCCACGGCGCTCGCCGCCGCCGGCCTGGCCGAGGGCGAGCGGGTCGCCGTCCTGCTCTGCGGCGCCAACACCGACCCGTCCGATCTGGTGGATTAGCACCGCACCGCTGTACGGAGACCACTATTCCCATCATCGAAAGGACCGTCTATCATGCCGCCCCACTCGGCACTGATCGAATTCCGAGTGGGTCGATCGAATACGTAAGAGATCGGGGACAATGACGCCCCCTACCTGCAGGGATGTCCAGAAAAGAATGTAAACATTCAGTAATGAAATCTGTGCAGGGGGCCCTGAAAAGTCCTAGTGTGTGGCAACTCTCATCGCTCCGCCCACCCCGGAGCCCCCACCCACAGAGAGATCGTTCATGGCTTCCCTCAACCAGATCTCGCCGCCCGACCAGGGCACCGAATCCTCCTCCGGGACCCCCCACCGCTCACTGCGCCGCCACGTCGGGCTCATCGGCCTCATGTGGGCCTCGGTCGGCTCGATCATCGGCTCCGGCTGGCTGTTCGGCGCGAAGGAGGGCGTGATGGCGGCCGGACCGGCCGCCGTCCTTTCCTGGGGCATCGGCACGGTCGCGATCGTGCTGCTCGCGCTCGTGCACGCCGAGCTCGGCAGCATGTTCCCGGTCTCGGGCGGCACCGCGCGGTACCCGCACTACGCCTTCGGCGGCCTGGCCGGCATGTCCTTCGGCTGGTTCTCCTGGCTGCAGGCGGCCACCGTCGCGCCGATCGAGGTCGAGGCGATGATCGGCTACGCCCGGCACTGGTCCTGGGCGGGCGGCCTGCTCAACGACAACAACACCCTCACCGCCAGCGGCTTCGCCGTCTCCACCGTGCTCATGGCGGTGTTCGTCGCGGTGAACTTCCTCGGGGTGCGCGTCCTGGCCCGCACCAACAACATCGCCACCTGGCTGAAGATCTTCGTCCCGCTGCTCACCATCTTCGTGCTGGCCGCGACCAACTTCCACGGCTCCAACTTCACCTCGCACGGCTTCGCGCCGTTCGGCGCCCAGGGCGTGCTGGCGGCGATCAGCACCAGCGGCATCATCTTCGCCCTGCTCGGCTTCGAGCAGGCCATCCAGCTCGCCGGTGAGAGCCGCAACCCCAAGCGCGACATCCCCCGCGCCGTGCTCGGCTCGGTCGCCATCGGCAGCCTGATCTACACCCTGCTCCAGGTCGTCTTCATCGGCGCGCTGCCCGTCAGCTCCTTCGCCAACGGCTGGGACAAGCTCGACTTCCCCGGCATCGACGGCCCCTTCGCGGGCCTCGCCACCGTGGTCGGCCTCGGCTGGCTGGCGTGGGTGCTCTACATGGACGCCGTGATCTCCCCCGGCGGCAGCGGCCTGATCTACACCACCTCGACCTCGCGCATCTCCTACGGCCTGAGCCGCAACGGCTACGCCCCGCAGAGGTTCGAGGAGCTCGACAAGAACGGCGTGCCGTGGTTCGGCCTGGTCATCGCCTTCGTCACCGGCGTGATCTGCTTCCTGCCGTTCCCGAGCTGGCAGGAGCTGGTCGGCTTCATCACCTCCGCCAGCGTGCTGATGTACGCCGGCGCCCCGCTGGCCTTCGGCGCGATGCGCCGCCGCCTGCCCGCGCACGAGCGCCCCTACCGGCTGCCGGCGGGCGAGCTGATCTCCCCGGCCGCCTTCGTGGTCTCCAGCCTGATCATCTACTGGTCCGGCTGGCACACCCTCTCGCGCCTGGGCATCGCGATCGTGCTCGGCTACGTCCTGCTCGGCAGCTACGCCGCGTACGCGATCAAGAAGGGCCTGCCGAACGCGCCCCGGCTGAGCTGGAAGTCCGCCCAGTGGCTGCCGCCCTACCTGGTCGGCCTCGGCCTGATCTCCTGGCAGGGCAGCTTCGGGGACGGCACCGGCAACATCCCGATGTGGGCCGACATGGCCCTGGTGGCGGTGTTCTCGCTGGTCATCTACTACTGGGCGATCCGGGTGGCGCTGCCGACCGAGGCGATCGAGCAGGAGATCGCCGACGTCGAGGTGGTCGACGAGGGCGGGCACTGACCGCCGACGACCGACAGGAAGGGCCCGCCGGCCGTGCGACCGGCGGGCCCTTCCGCGTCCTCAGAGGCTCAGCACCGTCCGCAGCGCCGTGGTGAGCTCGGCCTCCGCGTCCTGCGCCGGGCCGGGCGAGCGCCAGGCGACGAAGCCGTCCGGGCGGACCAGCACCGCTCCCCCCGGGCCGATGCCGTGCAGCGCGGCGAAGTCCGCGCCCGGCTCCGGCGCCAGGTCGTCCTCGGCGCCGTCGCCGATCCGGAAGCCGTCCAGCGGGACGGCCAGCCGGTCGGCCGCCCGCCTGCCGCCCGCCTGCCAGGCCCCGCCCTCGGGACCGGTGAGCAGCACCATCGCCTGCTCGTACAGGTCCAGCGTGGAGAGCTTCACGCCCGCGCGCCGCAGCCACTGGTGCGGGGCCCGGCTGCCCGGTTCGCCCGCCGACTCGAACTGCTCGGGGACCACCGGCCCGGACCGGTCCGCGCCGATCACCGCGCCCACCGGGTAGCGGTAGCCGAGCGCCACCGCCAGCACCCCGGCCTGCCGGCCCACACCCGGCGCCACCGCGTAACCCGGGTGGCTGTGCTCGGCGGACCGGGCCGAGGCCCGCTCGCCGGTCACCCGGGCCACCGGGAGGCGCTCCTGCCCGTACGTCTCCAGCAGCCGCGGCCCCGCCCAGCCGCACAGCACCGCGGCGACCTTCCAGGCCAGGTTGTGGGCGTCCTGGATGCCGGTGTTGGAACCGAACGCCCCGGTCGGGGACATCTCGTGGGCGGAGTCCCCGGCGAGGAAGACCCGCCCGGCGCCGTACCGCTCGGCCACCCGCTCGGCGGCGTGCCAGGGAGCCCGGCCGGTGACCTCGACGTCCAGCTCCGGCAGGCCGACGGCGGTGCGGATGTGCCGCTCGCAGCGCTCGTCGGTGAAGGCCTCCAGCGGCTCGCCGTGCTCGGGGTGCCAGGGCGCGTGGAAGACCCACTCCTCCTGGTTGTCCACCGGCAGCAGCGCGCCGTCCGCCTCCGGGTTGGTCAGGTAGCAGGCGATGAAGTGCCGGTCGCCGACCACCTCGGCCAGCCGCTTGGCCCGGAAGGTGATGCTGACGTTGTGGAACAGCTCGCCCTTGCCGGACCGGCCGATGCCCAGGCTCTCCCGGACCGGGCTGCGCGGACCGTCCGCGGCGATCAGGAAGTCCGAGCGCACCACCCGCTCCTCGCCGCTCTCCCGGCTGCGCAGCACCGAGGTGACGCCGTCCGCGTCCTGCTCGAAGGAGATCAGCTCGGTGCCGAACCGCAGGGCGCCGCCCAGCTCGCGGGCCGCCCGCCGCAGCACCGGCTCCAGGTCGTTCTGGCTGCACAGGCACCAGGAGCTGGGGCTGAACCGGGCCAGCCGGCCGCCCGGGTCGATCTCCCGGAACAGCCACTCCTGCTCGGCCCCGGTCAGCGAGGGCGCCTGGAGGATGCCGTGGTTGGGGGCCAGGATCGAGGCCGCCTCGCGGATCGCCGGCTCGATCCCGGCCACCCGGAACAACTCCATGGTCCGCACGTTGTTGCCGCGCCCCCGCGGGTGGTGCGAGGTGTCGGCGTGCTTCTCGACCAGCAGGTGCCGGACCCCGAGCCTGCCGAGGAAGAGTGAGGCCGACAGCCCGACCAGCGAGCCGCCCACGATCAGGACCGGCACCCGGTCGTCAATCTTCGGATTCATCGATTGCTCCGCCCTGTCAGGGGATTCCGCGGCCCGGCCACCGGGCCCGGCGCCGCCCTCGGCGGGCCCGCTCAGCCGGGGCCCCGCTCTTCCATCCCCCGCCGGAGGCGGCCCGTGCCGCCCCTTCGCCCGGATGGCCCGCAAATCTCGCGCCGCGCCCGGTGCGCCGCCCACGATCGACCTCAGGCCTGGCGCCGACTCGCCCGGCCGAACCCCCGTCGCACCGCCCTCCCAGGCCGGGGAGCACCCGCCGGGCACGGCCGACACGGCCCGCAGCGTGCGGCCCAGAGCAGAAAGTGGATCATGACAACTCTGTCCGAACCCCAGCCGAAGCAGCAGGACGAGGCCGACACCCGGCTGCGAGTGGTGCTGATGCTGGAGATCCAGGACGGCGCCCAGCAGCGCTTCCTCGACGTGTACGAGCAGTTGCGCCACCAGGTGGCCTCGGTCCCCGGCCACGTCAGCGACCAGCTGTGCCAGTCGATCAACGACCCGCGCCAGTGGCTGATCACCAGCGAGTGGAAGGACCAGGAGACCTTCCTGGAGTGGGTGGACAGCCCGGCCCACCGGGAGATGGTCAAGCCGATGCACGGCTGCGTCAGCGACAACTTCCGCTCGCTGCGCTACGCCGTGCTGCGCGAGACCTCCGCCGCCGGCTCCACCGGCACCCGGGCACCGATGGAGGTGCCGCCCGGGCTGCCGCGCACCACCCCGGCCGGGCACGTCGGCCCGCCCAAGGCCCCGCCGGGCCCGGACGGCGTGGTCCGCCACGCGCTGACCTTCACCGTCAAGCCCGGCAGCGAGCCCGAGGTGGCCCGCATCCTCTCCGGCTACGCCTCCCCCCGGGCCGAGGTCGACGAGCACACCCGGCTGCGCCGCACCTCGCTGTTCATGCTCGGCAACCGGGTGGTCCGCGCCGTCGAGGTGATCGGCAACCTCGGCGACGCGCTGCGACACGTGGCGATGCAGCCCGAGGTGCGGGCCGTCGAGGAGGCGCTGAACCCGCACCTGGAGGAGGCCCGGCAGCTGGGCGACCCGCAGGCCGCCAGGGCGTTCTTCGCCAGGGCCGCGCTGCCCGCCCGGCACCAGGCGATCGCCAGCTCCCCCGCCTCCGCCCGGCTGCACCGGCACGCCGTCCTCTACCCGGTCCGTCCGGGCCGCGGACAGGACGTCGCCGAGCTGCTGGCCGAGCACGACAACCTGGCCACCGCCGACCCGACCGGGCCGGTCGCGGCCGCCACCGTCTTCCACCGCGAGGACGTGGTGGTGCGCCTGGTCGACCTGCGGGTGCCGGCCGAGGCCGACCCGGCCGCCGCCCTCGGCGTGGCCGACGACCGGCAGGCCGCCGTGCTCGCCGGACTGCTGGACCTCGGACCGCAGGGCGACCTGCGCACCGCCACCGGGCTCGGCGCCTTCCTCGCCGCCCGCGCCATGAACCCGGTCACCGACCGCAGTTCCGCCGACCCGATCAACAACTGACGCTCCGTCACATCACGGGAGAACTCCATGACCACCCAGTCCCCACGGATCGTCAGCGTCCACGACGCACCGGAGAACCGCCGCCACGGCGCCGAGCTGCGCACCATGCTCACCCCGACCAGCTGCGGCGCGACCAGCGGCTTCATGGGCCTGGCGATCGTCAAGCCCGGCGAGCGGATCCGCGAGCACTACCACCCGTACTCCGAGGAGTTCGTGTTCGTCGTCTGCGGCGACCTGGAGGTGGACCTGGACGGCGAGCCCCATCCGCTCAAGCCGGACCACGGCCTGATGATCCCGATCAACATGCGCCACCGCTTCCGCAACGTCGGCGACACCGAGGCCCGGATGGTCTTCCACCTCGGCCCGCTCGCCCCGCGCCCCGACCTCGGCCACGTGAGCACCGAGGGGACCGCGGCGTCCGGACCGCCGGAACACGCCAAGGTGGGCTCGTGACCCGGCGCGTCGCCGTCACCGGGATCGGTGTGGTCGCCCCCGGCGGGGTCGGCGTCCCGGCGTTCTGGGACCTGCTGACGGCCGGCCGCACCGCGACCCGGGGCATCACGCTCTTCGACCCCACCGGGTTCCGCTCCCGGATCGCCGCCGAGGTCGACTTCGACCCGGCGGCCCACGGACTGGGCCCGGCGGACGTCCAACGGGCCGACCGCTACGTGCAGTTCGCGATGGTCGCGGCCGACGAGGCGATCGCCGACGCCGGCCTGGACCTGGCCGCCGAGGACCCGTGGCGGATCGCCGTCTCGCTCGGCACCGCCGTCGGCGGCACCACCCGGCTGGAGCACGACTACGCCCTGGTGAGCGCGGCCGGATCCCGCTGGGACGTGGACCCCGGGCGGGCCGAGCCACAGCTGCACCGGGCCTTCGCCCCCAGCACCCTGGCCTCCGCGGTGGCCGAGCGGACCGGCGCGCACGGCCCGGTGCAGACCGTGTCCACCGGCTGCACCTCCGGCCTGGACGCGATCGGCTACGGCTTCCAGGCGGTCGAGGAGGGGCGCGCCGACATCTGCGTCGCCGGCGCCTCCGACTCCCCGATCTCGCCGATCACCGTCGCCTGCTTCGACGCCATCAAGGCCACCAGCGAGCGCAACGACGACCCGCAGCACGCCTCCCGCCCCTTCGACGCCGGCCGGGACGGCTTCGTGCTCGGCGAGGGCGGCGCCGTCCTGGTCCTGGAGGAGCTGGAGCACGCCCGCCGCCGCGGCGCCCGGATCTACGGCGAGATCGGCGGCTTCGCCACCTTCGGCAACGCCTACCACATGACCGGCCTCACCAAGGAGGGGCTGGAGATGTCCCGGGCGATCGACCACGCGCTCGTCCACGCCCGGGTGGACCGAACCGAGGTGGACTACGTCAACGCGCACGGCTCGGGCACCAAGCAGAACGACCGGCACGAGACCGCCGCGGTCAAGCGCTCGCTGGGCGCGCACGCCTTCAGGACGCCGATGAGCTCGATCAAGTCGATGGTCGGGCACTCGCTCGGCGCGATCGGCGCCATCGAGGTCGTCGCCTGCACCCTGGCGCTCGCCCACGGCGTCGTGCCGCCGACCGCCAACTACGAGACTCCGGACCCGGAGTGCGACCTCGACTACGTGCCGCGCACCGCGCGCGAGCTGCCGCTGAGCCACATCCTCTCGGTCGGCAGCGGATTCGGCGGATTCCAGTCCGCCGTCGTGCTCAACAGAACGGGGTGAGTTCCATGACGTCACGTCAGCAGGGCCGCCGGGCGGTGGTCACCGGCCTCGGCGTGGTGGCACCGAACGGAGTCGGGGCCGACGCCTTCTGGAAGGCCACCAGGCAGGGCGTGAGCGTCCTCGACCGGATATCCCGCGAGGGCTGCACCGGGCTTCCGCTCCGGATCGCGGGCCAGGTGAACGGGTTCGATCCGCAGTCGGCGATCGACAACCGCTTCCTGGTGCAGACCGACCGTTTCACGCACTACGCGATGGCCGCCGCCGACCTCGCGGTGGCGGACGCCGGGTTCCGGCCCGACCCGGAACAGCCCTTCGCGATCGGCGTGGTGACCGCGGCCGGCTCCGGCGGCGGCGAGTTCGGCCAGCGCGAGCTCCAGCAACTCTGGGGCCAGGGGCCGAAGTTCGTCGGCCCTTACCAGTCCATCGCCTGGTTCTACGCGGCCAGCACCGGCCAGATCTCGATCCGCGGCGGCTACAAGGGCCCCTGCGGAGTGGTCGCCAGCGACGAGGCCGGCGGGCTGGACGCCCTCGCACACGCCGTCCGCGCGATCGAGCGCGGCACCGACGCGGTGGTGGCCGGCGCCGCCGAGGCGCCGCTGGCGCCGTACTCGATGATCTGCCAGCTCGGCTACTCCGAACTCAGCCTGGCCGAGCAGGCCGAGCTGGCGTACCTGCCGTTCACCGCGCAGGCCTGCGGCTTCGCCCCCGCCGAGGGCGGCGCGATGCTGCTGCTGGAGGACGAGCAGGCGGCCCGCCTGCGCGGCGCCCGGGTCCGGGCGGTGCTGGCCGGGCACGGCGCCACCTTCACCGGCGCCTCCCGCTGGGCGGAGTCCCGGGAGGGGCTGGCGGCCGCCATCCGGATCGCGCTGGACGAGGCCCGGATCGCGCCCGAGGAGATCGACGTGGTCTTCGCGGACGCCCTCGGGGTGCCGGCCGCCGACCGGGCGGAGGCCCTGGCACTGGCCGACGCCCTCGGCCCGGCCGCCGAGCGCGTCCCGGTCACCGCACCCAAGACCGGTACGGGACGGGCCTATTGCGGCGCCCCGCTGCTCGACGTGACCGCCGCCGTGCTGGCCATGGAGGACGGCGTGCTGCCGCCCACCCCCAATGTCACCGAGGTCTGCCACGACCTCGCCCTGGTGACCGGCCGCGCCCGCCCGGCCGAGCTGAACACCGCCCTGGTGCTCAGCCGCGGGCTGATGGGCTCCAACTCCGCGCTGGTCGTCCGGCGCGTGCGGCCCTGAACCACCCACACCTTCGAAGGGACACCCCCGTGAGCAACACCCTCAGTTATCCGGAACTCGCCGAGCTGCTCAAGGCCCGGGCGGGCGTCGCCGTCGACCCGGGCGACCTGGCGCGGCCGGGCGCGGAGTTCGACACCTTCGGCGTCGACTCGCTCGGCCTGCTCGGCGTGGTCGGCGAGCTGGAGAACCGGCACGGCCTCAAGGTCACCTCGGGCGCCGAATCGGCCAAGACCCCCGCCGAGTTCCTGGAGCTGATCAACTCCTCCCTCGCCACGAAGGCTGGTGCCTGAGATGCCCGGACACACCGACAA
The DNA here is from genome assembly GCF_042798815.1 of Kitasatospora sp. NPDC057738. Lineage (NCBI taxonomy): Bacteria > Bacillati > Actinomycetota > Actinomycetes > Kitasatosporales > Streptomycetaceae > Kitasatospora > Kitasatospora sp. NPDC057738. The sequence continues at coordinate 131,251 of NZ_JBHVJT010000001.1, forward strand.
CGAGATCGTCATCGCCGCTCCGCTCGACCTGGTCTGGGAGATGACCAACGACCTGGAGAACTGGCCGCAGCTGTTCAGCGAGTACGCCTCGGTGGAGGTGCTGGACCGGCAGGACAGCCTCGTCCGGTTCCGGCTCACCATGCACCCCGACGAGAACGGCCAGGTGTGGAGCTGGGTCTCCGAGCGGGAGACCGACCGGGACGCGCTCTCGGTGCGCGCCCGCCGGGTCGAACCCGGCCCGTTCGAGTTCATGGAGATCCGCTGGGAGTACGCCGAGGTGCCGGCCGGCACCAGGATGCGCTGGATCCAGGACTTCGCGATGAAGCCGACCGCCCCGGTCGACGACGCCGGCATGACCGGCCACATCAACCGGAACTCGAAGATCCAGATGCAGCTGATCCGGGAGAAGGTCGAGAAGCGGGCGGCGGAGCTGTGACCGGCGTCCACCGGGCACTGATCGTCGCCCGGATGAAGCCCGAGGCCGCACCGGACATCGCCGAGGTGTTCGCCGAGTCCGACCAGGGCGAACTGCCGCACCTGATCGGCGTCACCGGCCGCAGCCTCTTCCAGTTCGGCGACGTCTACCTGCACCTGATCGAGGCCGACCGCCCGCCGGGCCCGGCCGTCGCCAAGGTCGTCGGGCACCCGGACTTCCGGACCGTCAGCGACCGCCTGACCGCCTACGTGCAGGCGTACGACCCGGCCACCTGGCGGGAGCCGAAGGACGCGATGGCGCGGGAGTTCTACCGCTGGGACCGCTGACCCGGCGCCTCCCCGATGGGCCCGCCCCCGGCCGTGCGCCGGGGGCGGGCCCACGCGTGCCCGGCCGCAGCGCCCCGGATCGGCCCGGAGCGGATCGGCCCGTCCCGGATCCGGCCGCCCCGGATTCACCCGGATCGCCCGGCCGTACGGGTGAACACTCCCGGGACTCCACCCGAAGGGCGCACGCTGCGTACCGGCGCTGCCACACTCCGGTGGCAGTCGGCCGCACGGTGGATGACCGTGGATCAGGCGCAACCCCCGCGAGTCCTCTTGCCCGGCACCGTGCCGGCAGTCGCGGTCCTGCGCACCGGAAGGATCATCCTCATGCGTTCTGCACGCACACTGCTCGCCGGGGCGGCCGTCGCCGCCATGATCACCGTCGGTACCCCCATGGCCTTCGCCGACGGTGCCGCCGACCAGGGCAAGAACCTGACCTGGCAGGAGAAGCAGGACAAGTCCGAGAAGACCTCCGACAACTCCAAGGCCACCGACGACAACAGGGGCGGTGCCGCCTCCGAGGAGCACAAGGGCGCCGACGAGCGCAAGGGCACCGACGAGCACAAGGGCACCGAGGAACACAAGGGCACCGACGAGCACAAGGGCACCGAGGCCAAGGACGAGGACCACAAGAGCCCGCACGGCGGCGTGCACACCGGCGGCGGCGGTCTCGCGCTGTCCGGCAGCGGGCTCGCCTCCGGCGCGGTGCTGCTGCTCGGCGGCCTCGGGGCGGGCGCGTACGCCCTGCGCCGCGGCCGCCGCACCACCGGCGCGGTCGCCTGACGCCGGGGCACCCTGCTTCCGCCGCCTCCGGGCGCCTCCCCGCGCGGGGCTGGCGCACCGGGGGCGGTGGGCCGTCGTGGAACAGGTCGAGCGGAGGACAGGAATGACGGGCGGTCCCGCCTCTGGAACACCCCGGCTGCTGCGCGCGGGGATGGGCGCGGCAGCGGTCGGGCTGCTGCTGATCTACAACTCGGTGGACACCGGCTCGGACGCCGGCGCGGAGGACGGCCGGCCCGCTCCCCCGGCGGCCGCCGCGCCGACCGTCCCCGGTCCCGCGGGCGCCGCGGACGCGGACGCGGCGCCGCAGACGCCGGCGCTCAAACGCGCCAAGCCGACCCGGCTGCGGATCCCGCAGATCGCCGTGGACGCGCCGTTCACCGAACTGGCCGTCAACCCGGCCGGCCAGCTCGACGCGCCACCACCGGACGACAAGAACCTGGTGGGCTGGTACCGGGACGGCGTCACCCCGGGGGAGCGCGGCAGCGCGGTCCTGGCCGGGCACGTGGACACCGCCAAGGGCCCGGCGGTGTTCCTGCTGCTGAGCTTCCTGCTGCCGGGCAACAAGGTCGAGGTGAGCCGCGCGGACGGGACGGTCGCGGTGTTCTCGGTCGACTCGGTGGAGACCTTCGCCAAGAACGCCTTCCCCGACGCCAAGGTGTACGGCAGGACCCCGGACGCCCAGCTCCGGCTGATCACCTGCGGCGGCACCTACGACAAGAAGCGGCGGGACTACCTCGACAACGTCGTGGTCTTCGCCCACCTGGAGTCCTCGCACCCGGGCTGACCCGCCCCGCCCCTGCCGGGAGCGCGACGACCGCCGGCCCCCTTCGCTCGGGGGCCGGCGGTCGCGCGTGCCGGTGGTCGTAACGTCGTACGGGCGTACTGTCGTACGGCGGCGGCTCAGCCGGTCACGAGGGCCTCGAAGGCGTGCAGGTAGGGGTTGACCGGGCGGACCGCGGTGACGGTCAGTCCGGCCTCCGCCATCAGCCCGACCATGCTCTCCTCGGAGTGCTTGGCACCGCCCACGTTGAGCATCAGCATCAGGTCCATCGCGGTGGTGAACCGCATCGAGGGGCTGTTGTCGACCAGGTTCTCCACCACCACGACACGGGCGCCGGAGCCGGCCGCCTTGACCACGTTGGCCAGGGTGCGGCGAGTGCTGTCGTCGTCCCACTCCAGGATGTTCTTGATGATGTAGAGGTCGGCGCGGACCGGGATCTCCATCCGGCAGTCGCCCGGCACCAGGCGGGCCCGGGCGGAGAAGGCGCCGCCGTCCTGGAGCCTCGGGTCGGCGCCCGCCACCACCTTGGGCAGGTCCAGCAGGGTGCCGTGCAACGCCGGGTGCTTCTCCAGCAGGCTGGCCAGCACGTGGCCCTGGCCGCCGCCGATGTCCGCCACCGAGTCGATGCCGGTGAGGTCCAGGTACTCGGCGAAGTCCTCGGCGGACTGCCGGCTGGAGGTGGTCATCGCCTTGTCGAAGACCTTCGCCGAGTCGCCCGCGTCGCTGTGCAGGTAGTCGAAGAACTCCTTGCCGAACAGCTCGGGGAAGACGTTGCGGCCGGAGCGCACGGCCTCGTCCAGCTTCGGCCAGGCCTCCCAGGTCCAGGGCTCGGTGCACCAGAGGGAGATGTAGCGCAGCGAGTTGGGGGCGTCCTCGCGCAGCAGCCGGGACATCTCGGTGTGCTCGAAGCGGTCGTCGCCGCTCGCCTCGAAGATGCCGTAGCAGGCGAGCGCGCGCATCAGGCGGCGCAGCTGGCGGGGCTCGGTGTCGAGTGCGACGGCGAGGTCGGTGACGGTGGTCGGGGTGTCGCCGAGCACGTCGGCGACACCGAGCCGGGCGGCCGCGCGGACGGCGGCGGCGCAGGCGGCGCCGAAGACGAGTTCGCGCAGGCGCATCGCGGCCTGGGGGCTGGTATGGGCGGGTGCGGTGGTCATGGCGGGTTCCTCGGGTCCTTGGGGGTTCCTGGGGCGGCGGGCGGCGAGGGGCGAGGGGCCGGCGGCGGGAGCGGGAGTGGGGAGCGGGGAGCGACGGGCCGGCGGCCCGGGTGAGGGGGCGCCGGGGCTCAGCAGCGGCCGGCCGGCTCGGAGCGCTCGCAGGTGTTGCGGGCGAAGGTGTTGTCGGCGCCGGCGTCGCGGTCGGCGAGGTCGGCCGGACCGTTGCCGCTCAGTTCGTTGTCGGTGATCACGGCGCGGGCGTTGGAGACGCCGACGACGCTCCGGAAGAGGACGATGCCGCCGGAGAAGTCCGAGGTGCCCGTGTTGTCGCGGACCTCGTTCTCCGTCACCCGGGTGTCCTCGGTGCCGGTGAGCACGATGCCGGCGCCCTGGATGGCGCCCAGGCGCGGGTTGGCCGGGCAGAACTTGTTGTTGCCGACGACGGTGTTGCGCCGGACGTCGAGGTTCCCGGCGCGGGGCACGCCCTCGTCGCCGACCACGAAGACGCCGGCGCAGTTGCCGCTGATCCCGTTGTCCTGGACGGCCAGCCCGCGCAACCGGCGGACGGTGACGCCCACCCGGTTGCCGGTCAGCTCGTTGCCCTCGACGACGGTGCCGCCGGTGTCGGGCGAGCCGCCCTCGCGGTAGGCGTAGTTGGCGAGGAAGACGCCGGACTGGCCGTTGTCGGTCGAGCGGTTGCCGCGGATGACGGCCCGGGTGGACATCTCCTGGCTGATGCCCTGCTGGGCGTTGTCGTGGACGTAGGTGCCGCTGACGGTCAGACCGGTGGTGCCGCTGGCGTCGATGCCGTTCTTGCGGAAGCCGGTGACGGCGAGGCCGTGGACGGTGACGTCGGACAGCGGGTGCTCCTCGGTGCCGACCACGCAGATGCCGTGGCCGGCGGCGGCGCAGGCGTTCTCGGTGCCGTCCCCCGGGACGATCACGCTGTCCCGGCCGGCGCCGCGCAGGGTGATGCCGGGGGTGGTGATGCGGACGCTGCCCCGGTAGGTGCCGGGGAACAGCTGGACGGTGTCACCGGGCCGGGCGGCGTCGACCGCCCGCTGAATCGATTCTCCTGGCCGGACGTGGTGCAGCGGGAGGCCACCGTCGGCGCGGGCCGCGGGGGCGGCGGCCAGGGCGGCGAGGACGGTGGTCAGGGCGGTGGCGGCGGCGGTGGCCGCGGCGAGGTGGTGGACCCGTCGCGTGGACATGAGTGGTGACCTGTTTCTTTCGGCGCGCGCGGTGTTCGTGCGGGTGTCGTGGTCCCCCGCACGGGCCGGCGGTATGGGCTGACGCGCTGTGCGCGGGCGGTGACGGCCGGTGGGTGCGGCCGTGTCGACGGTACGGGCGGCCGGATGGGCCCGCCACCAGGGCTGGGCTGCGGGACTGACGGGGCGTCGACCGGAGGTGGGACGGCCCGGCGTGGCGCGGGGTGGTGGGGGTCGGGCGTGCCGTACGGCGGGTGGGCGGCGGCAGTCGTGGCGACGCGCCCGACCACGGGGGCGGTCGGGCGCGTCGGGCGCGTCGGCAGCGGGCTCGGCGGGCGCGTCGGCAGCGGGCGCTTCGGCAGTGGGCTCGGCGGGTGCTTCGGCAGCGGGCTCGGCGGCCCGGGGTCAGCCCGCGGCCGGGGCCTGCGGCCCGAGGCGGACGGGCAGCGCGGCGAGGTGCCAGGCGGCCGGGTTCGGTCCGCGCTCGACGGCCTCCGGGCCGACCGCGAGAGCCAGCCGCGGGTACGTCCGCAGCAGCGTGTCGAAGGCGACGACGGCCTCCTGGTGCGCCAGCACCGAGCCCAGGCACCGGTGGGTGCCGTGGCCGAAGCCCAGGTGCGCCTCGTGGTGCCCCGCGCGGTCCGGCGCGCTCGCCCGGCAGACGTCCAGGCGCTCCGGCTCGGCGTAGGCCCGCGGGTCGTGGTTGGCCCCGGCGAGGATCGGCATCACCGCCTCGCCCTTGCGGATCGGGGTGCCGGCCAGGGTGAGGTCCTCCGTCGCGTAGCGCGGCACCCCGCCGATGGTCGGGCCGCACCAGCGCATCAGCTCGTCGACGGCGGCGGGCAGCAGGCCCGGGTCGGACCGGACCAGCGCCAGCTGTTCGGGGTGGGCGAGCAGCGCGGCCGTGCCGTTGCCGATCAGGGTGGCGGTGGTCTCGTGCCCGGCCACGATCAGGTTGAGGATCAGCGAGACGGTCTCCACCGGGGCGAGGTTGTCGCCCTCCGCGGCGGCCAGCCGGGAGAGCAGGTCCTCGGCCGGTTCGGCCCGGCGGCGCCCGACCAGGTCGCGGGCGGCGGTCACCATGGCGCGCAGCGCCTCGTCCAGGCCGGGCCCGGCGCCCCGGCCGAGGTAGGAGCTCCAGCGACGCCACTGCGGGCGGTCGGCCTCGGGGATCCCGAGCAGCTCGCAGATCACCGTGACGGGCAGCGGGTAGGCGAAGTGCGCCACCAGGTCGACCACGCCGTCCGGGCCGGCGTGCCGGGGCAGCGCCCGGGCGTACTCCTCGGCGAGCCGCTCGATCCGGGGCCGCAGGCGCTCCACCGCACCGGCCGTGAAGGCGGGGTGCACCAGCCCGCGCATCCGGCGGTGCCGGGCGCCGTCCGCGCCGAAGACCCCGGCGCGCAGGTACTTCGCGCACTCCGGCGGCATGCCGCGGGCGCGCCAGACCTGCTCGGTGCGGTGCGCGGGGACGGGGGCGGGGGCGGCGGGCTCGTCCGCCGGGCCGGACGGGTCGGCGGCGGTGCCCACGGCGCCGACGGCTTCCGCGGCGAGGACGTCCGTGGTGGCGTCCGTGGTGGCGGCGGCGGTGGCGAGCTCGTCGGCGACGGGGCCGTCGACGGCGTTCACGTCGTTGACGAAGCGCGGGTCGGACAGCACGGTGCGGACGTCCTGGTAGCGGACGGCGATCCAGAAGGGCTCCACGCCGGGGATGGTGGCGCGGGCGAGCGGGGCGCGCTCGCGCAGGTCGGCGAAGGCGGTGAAGGGGTCGCGGATCAGGTGGTCGGCGCGCAGGTCGACGGTCTCGACCGGTTCGGCGGTGCTCACGGCTGCCTCCTCAGGAGTCGCGAAGTCCATCTGGTCACGGATCGTGACGGAGGCGGGTGGGGTGGTCCCCGGGTTCCGGCCCGGATTCACTCGATCGAGCACAGTGAATCGTTTCTCCGGCCCCCGGCCGACCCTCCCGGGCCACCCCGCCCCGGCCACCCCGCTCCGCTCCGCCCGGCCCGGCCCGCCCGACACCCCGGTCCGGGCGCGTGGCATGCTCGGGGCCATGACCACCGTGCACGTACCGCCCGTCGCCGCCCTCCGCAACCCGATCGGCGCCCACGTCCCGGTGGCCGCGCGCGGACTGGCCGGCACCGGCCTGGCGTACGCGGCCCGGGTCGGCGCGGAGACGGTGCAGGTGTTCGTGGCCAACCCGCGCGGCTGGGCCACTCCCCCGGGCAACCCGGCCCAGGACGAGGAGTTCCGCACCGCCTGCGCCGAACGGGGCGTCCCGGCCTGGGTGCACGCGCCGTACCTGATCAACTTCGGCTCGGACAACCCGGCCACCCGCGAACGCTCAGCCGAGTCGCTGCGGCACTCGCTGCGCCGCGGCCACGCCATCGGCGCGCTCGGTGTCGTCCTGCACACCGGCTCGGCGGTCGGCACCGCGCCCGGCGGCGGCTCGCGCCGGGCCGAGGCGATGGCGCAGGTCCGGACGGACGTCCGGCCGCTGCTGGAGGAGCTGGACGGGCTGGGCGACGACGCGCCCTGGCTGCTGCTGGAGCCGACGGCGGGCCAGGGCAGCTCGCTCTGCTCGCGGCTGGAGGAGCTGGCCGCGTACATGGCGGCGCTGGACCATCACCCGAAGGTGGGAGTCTGCCTGGACACCTGCCACGCCTTCGCCGCCGGGCACGACCTGGCGGAGCCGGGCGGGGTGACGGCCGCGCTGGACGCCCTGGCCGCCGCGGCCGGTCCGGGCCGGCTGCGGCTGATCCACGCCAACGACTCCGAGGACGTGGTCGGCGCCCGCAAGGACCGGCACGCCAACATCGGCGCCGGGATGATCGGCGCCGAGCCGTTCCGCGAGCTGTTCGAGCACCCGGAGACGGCCGGGGTGCCCCTGGTGGTGGAGACCCCGGACCGCAAGCACGGCGGGGACGGCACCGGGCACGCGATGGACATCGCGGTGCTGAAGGAACTGCGGGACCGGGCGGCGGTCCGCGGCCCGGTCCTGCGGGACAGGGCGGCGGGCCGCGGCCCCGGAACCCGTCCGGCGCACCTGCGGGAGCCGGCCGCCGCGGGACGGCCGTGAGCCCGGAGGCCGACGGGCGGCCTCCGGGCTCGGGGGGCGGGGATCAGCAGCCGCAGTCGCTCTCGCTGTGCTCGGAGTAGTTGAACCAGGTGGCGTGCGGGCCGACCAGGCCGACGCCCGCGGAGCCGGACTCCAGGTGCTGTCCCTCCGACTGCGTCGGAGCGAAGCCCCCCGCCATGGCCGAGGTCGGGACCGCCACCACGGCACCGGCCACGGCGACGATCACGGCGAGCTTGCGGATCTTCCCACGAAGCGACATCTGATGTCCTTTGGTTCGTCTCTGGTCCTCAACCCGCGCCCCCGACCGGCCTGTTCGACCGCCCGACGGGCCGGGCGGCGCCCCACCGGGGGCGCCGCGCCAACGTTGGCACACGAACGCGCGGCTTCGGGCGCGCGCCGCAACCGGGCTGAGGCGTTCGGGTGAGGCAACTCCCCCGGCCGGGCGAATCCGGGCGTACGTCGAGGAATCCGGGCGTACCCGCGTGAATCCGGTCGAACGGCCGGACGGAGGGGGACGGACGAGTACCCGTCCGGCTGCCCCGCGGCCGCAAGTCTTGCGGTGATGGACCGGGCGAACTGAACAAATCCCGGCGATTTGGTGCAAGGTGCCGCCCGGTCCGAGCATGAACGGTCGCTCCATGACGCTCCACCGAGCGCGAGCACCAGCAGGAGCAGCACCACGAAAGGCGCACCACCCTCATGCAGACCAGTCCCGCCGCACCCCGGCAGGCGACCCGACCGAGCGGCCCGGAGACCCCGGGACCCGTCGGCTCCCCGCTTGACGGCCCCGCGCCCCGGACCACCGGCCGCCGCTTCGGGCTGCTGACCGCCACCGCCCTGGTGATGGGCAACATCATCGGCGGCGGCATCTTCATGATCCCCGCCGCCGTGGCCCCGTTCGGGACGGTCAGCCTGGCCGCCTTCGGAGTGCTCACCGTGGGCGCGATCGCGCTGGCGCTGGTCTTCGGACAGCTCGCCCGCCGCAACCCGCGCACCGGCGGGCCGTACGTCTACGCCCGCGAGGCCTTCGGGGACTTCGCCGGCTTCCTGTCCGCGTGGTCGTACTGGATCACCACCTGGGTCAGCAACGCCGCGCTCGCCGTGGCCGCCGTCGGGTACCTGGACGTACTGCTGCCGCTCCACCACTCCATCCCGCTGGAGATCACCGCCGCGCTGGCCTTCCAGTGGCTGCCGGCCCTGGCCAACCTGGCCGGCACCCGCTACGTCGGGGCCGTCCAACTCGTCTCCACCGTGCTGAAGTTCATTCCGCTGCTGCTGGTCTCGGTGGGCGGCCTGTTCTTCTTCGACCCGAAGAACCTCGGGCCCTTCGACGCCACCGGCCACGGCTGGGCGGGCGGCATGACCGCCGCCGCGGCGATCCTGCTGTTCAGCTACCTGGGCGTGGAGTCGGCCGCGATGAGCGCCGGCAAGGTCCGCGACCCGGAGCGCAACGTCGGCCGGGCCAGCGTGCTCGGCACCACCGGTGCGGCGGTGGTCTACCTGCTCGGCACCATCGCGGTGTTCGGCACCGTGGCGCACCAGCAACTCGTCCACTCCGCCGCGCCGTTCTCGGACGCCGTGGACGCCATGTTCGGCGGCAGCTGGGGCGGCACGGCGATCGCCGTCGCCGCGCTGGTCTCGATGACCGGCGCCCTCAACGGCTGGACCCTGCTCTCCGCCCAGGCCCCGTACGCGGCCGCCAAGGACGGCCTGTTCCCGGCCGCCTTCGGCAAGGAGCGGCGCGGGGTGCCGACCTTCGGCGTGCTGGTCAGCGTGGCACTGGCCTCGGCGCTGACCGTGGTCAACTTCGCCAGCGGCGCGAAGGGCGCCTTCGACATGCTGGTGCTGGTCACCACCTTCACCGCCACCGTGCCGTACCTGCTCTCCACTGCCGCCCAGCTGTACTGGCTGGTGCGCGGGGCGGGCGAGAAGGTCGACCGCGGGCGGCTGGTGCGCGACGCCGTCCTCGGCCTCGGCGCCTTCGCCTTCTCGCTCTGGCTGCTCGCCGGGGCCGGCTACGCCGCCGTCTACCAGGGCGTGCTGTTCCTGTTCGCGGGCATCCTGGTCTACGTCTGGATGGCGGGCCGCCGCCGCGACTGAATCCCCCGGCGGCAGCCGGAAAACCGGACACACCACCCCGAACCCCCGTGACGTACGCCGGACTTGTCCGGTGCACGTCCGATGTGCACGAGGATTTCACTTCCCGGGTCTACCCGCGTAGGTGACCGGATCGCCACACTGGCGCACGCAATTCAGCAGTTCTTCCGATCTGATGATGGAGCGTCCGCCATGGCCCCCACCGCATCCGTGCGCCGGTTCCTGTCCTGCATACCGGCTGCCGCCGCCCTCGCCGCCGCGACCGTGCTCACGGCCGGCACCCCCGCCCAGGCCGCCCTGCCGACCCCGATCTCCGCGGCCACCGCCCGCAGCTACCTCGCGGCGATGCCCGCCACCGCGGAGACCCACGGGGACACCTACGACCGCACGCTGTTCCCGACCTGGATCACCATCAGCGGCACCTGCGACACCCGCGAGTGGGTCGTCAAGCGGGACGGCAGCAACGTCGCCACCGACACCTCCTGCAAGGCGACCAGCGGCAACTGGTCCTCGCCGTACGACGGCGCCACCACCACCAACGCCTCCTCCTTCGACGTCGACCACCTGGTGCCGCTCTCCGAGGCCTGGGCCTCCGGCGCCTGGGCCTGGACCACCGCACAGCGCCAGGCCTTCGCCAACGACGTCACCCGCCCCCAGCTGCTGCTGGTCTCCGCGAGCAGCAACCGCTCCAAGGGCGACCGCGACCCGGCCGAGTGGCTCCCCCAGGCCTCCTACCGCTGCACCTACGCCCGCGCCTGGGTGCAGGTGAAGCAGTACTACGGCCTGGGCGTGGACAGCGCCGAGAAGACCGCGCTCACCGGCATCCTCGACAACTGCTGACCCGGAAACCCCTGCGGCCCGGCGCTCACCCCGCGCCGGGCCGCGGTGCCGCGCACGGGCGCGGCGACGGCGCCGGGCGGGCGCGGCGGTGGTGCCGGGCGGCGCGGCGCGGTCAGTCGGCCGAGTCGGCCGGGAAGTCGACCGGGTAGGCCTCGGCGAAATCGGCCGAGCGGGCCACCTCGCGCCACCTGGTGTCCTCCTCCAGGAGCCGCCGGTCCATGGCGATCGAGCCCTCGACGGCGTTGACCCCGAGCGGCAGGTGGTGGGGGATGTCGCGCCGCTTGGCCACCCGGACCAGGATCTCGGCGGCCCGGACCGGGTCGCCCGCGGCGCCGTCGCCCCCCTGCCGCAGCCGCCTGTTCACGGCGCCGACCGTCTCGTCGTAGGCCTCCGGGACGTCGTGGACGACCATCGAGGAGCCTGCCCAGTCGGTGCGGAAGCCGCTGGGTTCGACCACCAGCACCCGCACGCCGAACGGCGAGGTCTCGGCGCGCAGCACCCGGCTGAACCCGTCGATGGCGAACTTCGCCGCCTGGTAGGAGGCGATGCCCGGGGATCCGCCGACCCGGCCGCCCATCGAGGAGAACTGCACGACCAGACCGCCCTTCTGCTCGCGCAGCAGCGGGAGCGCGGCCTTGGTGACGTGGTAGACGCCCCAGAAGTTGGTCTCGAACTGGGCGCGGAAGTCGGCGTCCTCGGTGGTCTCGATCGGCGAGACGTTGGCGTAGCCGGCGTTGTTCACCAGCACGTCGATCCGGCCGAAGGCGGCGTGCGCCTCGGCGAGGGCGGCCCGGGCGGCCGCCGGGTCGGTGACGTCCAGCGCGATCGGGCGGATCCGGTCGCCGAACTCCTCGGCGAGGTCGGCGAGTTGCTCGGGGCGGCGGGCGGTCGCGGCCACCCGGTCGCCGGCTTCGAGTGCGGCGCGGACGAGGGCGCGACCGAAGCCGCGCGAGCTGCCGGTGATGAACCAGGTCTGTTCCGTGCTCTGTTCCGTGTTCTGTTCCATGGCTTCTAGTAAAACATCGTTGCGTTATTAGCGCAACGATGTTGCGGTATTACGGCAACGGTGTTGCCCTACCATGGGCGGGTGGATGCAGCATCGGAGTTCCAGCGCGCACGCTCACCCGAGGCCAAACGCCGGCGCGAGGCCGCGATCCTGGCCGCGGCCCGCTCGCTCGGCCACGAGCACGGCATCAGGGACGTCACCCTGACCGACATCGCCGCCGCGGTGGGAATGCACAAGTCGGCGCTGCTGCGGTACTTCGAGACCCGCGAGGAGATCTTCCTGCGGCTCACCGCCGAGGGCTGGGCGGAGTGGTCGGACGCGCTGACCGCGCGGCTGCGGGAGAGCGCGGAGCCGGGCCCGGCCGCCGTGGCGCGGGCCTTCGCCACCACGCTCGCCGCCCGCGGGATGTTCTGCGACCTGCTCGCCCACGCCCCGCTCAACCTCGAACGCAACGTCTCGCTCGACGCGGTGCGCGACTTCAAGCTCGCCACGCTCGCCGCCCGCGAACCGATCGGCGCGGCCGTCCGCGAACAACTGCCCGCACTGGACGACCAGGACGTCACCGACCTGATCGCCACCGCCGTCTCCCTCGCCGGGGCCATGTGGCAGATCGCGAACCCGGGCGCCGAGGTCGCCGCCCTCTACCGCACCGACCCCCGGCTGGCGCACGCCGTCATCGAGGTCGAACCCCGGCTCGCCCGCATCCTGACCGCCACCGTCACCGGGCTGGCCGCCGGCCGGGCCGAGCCGCTCGGCTGACCCACCCGCCCGGCCCGTTCGACCCGCGCCAACTCCCGTTCCGGTGCACTCGGATGGATCATCTGACGTGCCGCGCAAGGGATTTGACCCTAGGTTCCGGTGCCAGGGGGTCAACCGAGCGGAAGGCTGTTTCTGGCATGGCTGGCAAGTTCGAACTGTACGTGGACGAGGGCGGCATGCACCGGTTCCGGCTCAAGGCGAGCAACGGGGCGATCGTGGTGACCGGCGACCCGCAGGAGAGCAAGGACGACTGCCTGAGGAGCATCGAGTCGATCCGCAAGCTCGCGCCGTACGCGGAGCTCAAGGAGACCGCCGGGTCCGTGTGACGGACGCGAACCGCGCCGCGGGTCGGCGGTGCAAATCGCCGACCCGCGTTCTCCTCTACGACAGATCCCTTTGGCCGGGTGCACGCCGGACGCGGACAGAACACTGGCATGCGCGTCGCCATCGTCACCGAATCCTTCCCGCCCGAGGTCAACGGAGTCGCCCACAGCGTGCTGCGGACGGCCGAGCACCTGGTCCGCCGGGGCCACCGGCCCCTCGTCGTCACCCCCGCACCGGCGCGGGGCGCCGAATGCCCGCCGGAGACCTTCGGCAGCACCGCGGCGGGCGAGATTCCCGTGGTGTGCATCCCGTCCGTCCCGCTGCCGGGATACCCGCAGGTGCGGATCGCCCTGCCCAGCCGGCAGCTGTCGGCCGCGATCGCCGGGCACCGTCCGGACATCGTCCACCTGGCCAGCCCCTTCGTGCTCGGCGCGCGCGGGATGCAGGTCGCGGCGCGGCTCGGGGTGCCCGCCGTGGCCGTCTACCAGACCGACCTGGCCGGCTACGCCCACGCCTACCGGGCCGGGCGGGGGCTCGGTGAGGCCGCCGCCTGGCGGCGGATCCGGGCCGTGCACCGCGCGGCCGCCCGCACCCTGGCGCCCTCCACCCCCGCCGCCCAGGACCTGACCGCGCACGGGGTGCCGCGGGTGCAGCTGTGGCCGCGCGGGGTGGACTCGGTGCGGTTCCACCCCCGGCACCGGGACGAGGCGCTGCACCGGGCGCTCGCCCCCGGCGGGGAGGTGCTGGTCGGGTACGTCGGACGGCTGGCCCCGGAGAAGCGGGTCGACCTGCTGGCCGCGGCCTCGGCACTGCCCGGGGTACGGGTGGTGGTCGTCGGGGACGGCCCCTCGGCACCCGGGCTGAAGGCCTCGATGCCGGGCGCGGTGTTCCTCGGCCGGCGCACCGGTGACGAACTGGCCCGCTGCTTCGCCACCCTGGACGTCTTCGTGCACACCGGCCCGCTGGAGACCTTCTGCCAGACCATCCAGGAGGCGATGGCCAGCGGCGTACCGGTGATCGGCCCGGCAGCGGGCGGACCGCTGGACCTCGTCGCCCACCACCGCACCGGCCTGCTGGTGCCGCCCCGGGACGGCGCGGCGGTGGCCCGCGCGGTGGCCGAGCTCGCCGCCGACCCGGCGCGGCGGGCCGGGTACGGGCAGGCCGGCCGGGCCGAGGTGACCGCACGCACCTGGGAGGCGGTCGGGGACCTGCTGCTGCGGCACTACGCCGAGGTGCTGGCGGAACACCGCGGGCTGCCGCTGCCGGCCGCCGCCCCCGCGCCGGTCGAACCGGTGGCGCCCGTCCTGCCGGAGGAGCTGCCGGCATGACCCCCGTTCCCGACGACAGCGCACGGACGACCGGCGGGGCTCGGCCGACCGGTGGGGCTCCTCGGCCGGCCGGCGGGGCACCGAGGGCCGACGACGCGCCCAGGGCCGGCGAAGCGCTGACTATCGTCCGGCTGGCCAACTTCGTCACCCCGGTCTCCGGCGGCCTGCGCACCGCGCTGCGCCACCTCGGCGCCGGGTACCGGGCGGCCGGGCACCGTCCGGTGCTGATCGTCCCCGGGGAGCGGCGCTCCGAGGAGGAGACCGAGCAGGGGGTGGTCGTCACCCTGCCCGGCCCGGTGCTGCCGGCCGCCGGCGGCTACCGGCTGCTCACCGACCGGCGGGCGGTGGCCGCCGAACTGACCAGGTTCTCCCCCGACCGGCTGGAGGTGTCCGACCGCACCACGCTGCGCTGGACCGGCGCCTGGGCACGGCGGCACGGGGTGCGGTCGGTGATGGTCTCGCACGAGAGCGCGGCCGGGGTGATGCGCACCTGGGGCCTGCCCGGCCCGCTGGCGGGCACGGCGGCCGACCGGCTCAACGCGGCCACCGCCCGCGCCTACGACGCGGTGCTCTGCACCACCGACTGGGCCGCCGCGGAGTTCCGGCGGATCGGCACCCCGAACCTGGTCCGGGCCCCGCTGGGGGTGGACCTTGAGGCGATGCGGCCACTGCCGCCGGCCGCCCGCGCCGCCGAGCGGGCCCGCTACGCCGCTCCGGACGAGACGCTGCTGGTGCTCTGCTCGCGGCTCTCGGCGGAGAAGCGGCCCGAGCGGGCGATCGAGGCCCTGGCCGAGCTGCGCGCGCGGCGGCACCCCGCGGTGCTGGTGGTCGCCGGGACGGGCCCGCTGCGGGAACGGCTGGCGGCCCGGGCCGCACGGCTGCGACTGCCCGTACGCTTCCTCGGGCACCTGGGCGGGCGTGCCGAGCTGGCCCGGCTGCTGGGCTGCGCGGACGTGGTGCTCGCGCCCGGGCCGGTGGAGACCTTCGGCCTGGCCGCGATGGAGGCCCTGGCCTGCGGAACCCCGGTGGTGGTCAGCCGCTCCTCCGCGCTGCCCGGCCTGATCGGGCTCGCCGGAGCGACGGCCGTCGACACGGGCAGTGGATTCGCCTCCGCGGTACGGCAGTTGCTGGGGCGGCCGGAGGACCTGCGGCGGGCCGCCGCCCGGACGCAGGCCGAGCGGTACGGCTGGCCGGCGGCGGTGGCGGCGTTCCTGGCGGCGCACGGCGCGCACCACGACGAGGCGGTGGACGGGGGTCGGGACGAGCATGCTGGAAGCCGGGCGTGACCGGGCGGCGCGGGAGCGCCCCGCGGCGGGCGAACCACTGCGCTTCGTCGCGCTCGGGGACTCGCTGACGGAAGGGGTCGGGGACCGGGTCGGCGAGGGCTGGCGCGGCTGGGCCGCCGTCCTGGCCGACGCGCTGGCACCCGAGGGGCGGGCCGCGGAGTTCACCAACCTGGCGTACAGCGGGGCGCTCACCACGGAACTGACGATCCGTCAGCTTCCGCGGGCGCTGGCGCTGCGGCCGCAGCTGGCGGCCGTGGTGGTCGGCGGCAACGACACCCTGCGCACCGGCTTCGACATCCGGCGCGCCACGCTGGAACTGGACGCCACGATGGGGGAACTGTCCGGCCACGGCGCCAGGCTGCTGACCGCCTGCCTGCCCGACCCGGGCAGCCTGCTCCGGCTCCCGGCACCGCTCGCCCGGCCGCTGGCGCGCCGGATGCGGGCGGTCAACACCGTGGTGCACGCCCTCACCGAGCGCCACCGGGCGATACACCTGCACCTCACCGAACTGCCGTGGCTGGCCGAGCGCCGGCTGCTGAGCGTGGACCGCCTGCACCCCAGCGCCGAGGGCCACCACCTGATCGCCCTGCGGTTCCACGACCTGCTCACCGAGGCCGGCCACCCCCTCGGCCCACCGCCGGCCGCCGCCCCCGCCGAGGCCCCGCCGGGCCCGGCCGCCGACCTCTGGTGGATGGCCACCCGGGGCACCCGCTGGCTCGCCGCCCGCAGCACCGACCTGCTGCCGGGCCTGCTCGCCCTGGCCGCCGCCGAGGGCGTCGCCCGCCTGCGCGGCGGCAGCGGACGGCACGACGAACAGATGGCGCGCGCGGCGGCACAGGCGCTGGCCTCCCTGGGGTGAGGGGCCCGCGTCGGCCCCGCAACGACGGCTGTCCGAGGAGGAGTTCACCGGCGCCGGAACGTGGCACCGCGCGTGGTCCGAGGAGGAGCGCGCGACACTGCGCGGAAGCGTCGGGAGCAACCCCTGCCGGGCGTCCGGCGGACACCCGGAGGAGCCGCACCGCCCGGGTCCGGACGGGAACCGGCTCCGCGCCGTCGACGGGGTCCGGGTGCCGGTGACCACGCCGGACGGCCCCGGAGTACCGCCGTGGGCCGACCCGGACCGAACGCCGCGAGCGGCCGAACCGGGCGGCGCCGGGCCTCCCGATCGCCCGATCGTGGGGGATCGGGAGTGCCGCCCGGAGGGAACCGTAGAGGTGGGCCCGGTTGTCGTGTCCGGGGAGAACATGACGGAGGGAGTCGGGGTGGAGAACGCGGGCACGGTCGGCCGGGAGGTCCTGGCGGCGGCGGGGGTGCTGTTCCCGGACGGGGCCGGGCGGGTGCTGGTGGTGCGGCTGCCGTACGACCGGAAGCACCCGGTGGCGATCCCGGGCGGCGGGTGGGAGCCGGCGGACCGGTCGCCCCGGGAGACCGCCCTGCGGGAGATCCGGGAGGAGCTTGGCTTCACGCCCCGACTGGGACCGCTGGCCTGCGTGGACTGGGCGCTGCTGCGCCACGGCGACCTGCCGATCGTCGCGTACCTGTACTGGGCCGAGCCGCTGACGGCGGCGCAGGCGGCGGCGTTCCGGCCGGACGCGGCGGAGGTCGGCGGCTGGACCTGGCTGACGACGGAGCAGGCCGGGCACGCGCTGCCGCCCCGGTTGTCGCGCCGGGTGACGGCCTGCCTGCTGGCGCCGCGGGACGACGGGCCGCTGGAACTGGAGGACAGCCGGCCGGTCGGGCACACGCTCCGGCGGCTGCCCGCCGACGGGCCGGTGCCCGCGTACACCGGGCTGGCCGCGGCGCCGGGGCTGACGCCGCCGACCGAGGAGCGGCCGGAGCCGCCGATGGACCGGGAGACCTACTACGCCACCCGGCCGCGCATCCGGGCCAAGGCGCGGGCGCTGTTCACCGATGCCGCCGGCCGGGTCCTGCTGGTACGGCTGCGGCCGTGGGACGGGCCGCGCGGGCAGGTCCCGTACTGGACGCTGCCGGGCGGCGGGGTCGAGGCGGACCGGGAGATGCCCCGGGCGGCGGCCCGGCGGGAGATCCGCGAGGAACTCGGCTGGGAGGTCGAACCGGGGCCGCTGCTGGCGCTGGACTGGCAGCCGGGTGCGTCGGCCGACCCGGCGGCGGACCCGGCGACCGGCCGGGACACCGCCGTCCTGGTGTACGTGTTCGACGGCGGCACGGTGACGGAGCGGATGCTCGGCTCCATCGTGCTGCCGGAGGAGGAGCTGGTGGAGTGGCGGCTCTGCGATCCGGCCGAGGCACGGACGCTGCTGACCGGCCCGTCCTGGGACCGGACGGCCGCCGCGCTGGCCGCCCGGGAGCGGTCGGGCGGGCCGGCCGAGCTGGTGCGCGGGCAGGCCGCCGGGCCGGACCTGCCCCGGGGGTGAGCCCCGCCGGACGGAGCCCGGCGGCGGCCCGAACCACCGCCGGGGCCTCGCCCGTGACCCGCGCGGCCATGGCTCGCGCACCCGCGACCCGCGCACCTGCGACCCGCGCGCCCGGGCGCCGCGCCGGGGTGGCGTCTCGGGGCGGCTGTCCCAGGGTGGCGCCTCGGGGCGGCTGTCCCGGGGCGGTGTCCCGGGACAGCGCGTCAGACCTCCAGCTCGGCCTCGATCCGGCCCAGCTGGTGGCGGGCCATCGCGAGGTTGGCGCGCGCCTTGTCCAGCGCGAGGTAGAGGAACAGGCCCTTGCCGGTACGGCCGGTGAGCGGGCGGATCAGGTGGTACTGGCTGCTCAGGGTGATCAGGATGTCCTCGATCCCGTCCTGGAGGCCGAGCATGTCCATGGTGCGCATCTTGGCGCGGACCACGTCGGTGTTGCCGGCGGCGGCGACGTTGAGGTCCAGGCCGCCGGGGCCGTCGAGGGTGGCCAGCGCCATGCCGCTGTTGTAGTCCACCAGGGCCGCGCCGATGGCGCCCTCGATGCTGGTCATGGCCTGCTTGAGCGCGCCGGGTGCGTCGGTCATCTGGGTAACTCCCGTTCGGTGATGGGTGGTTCGGGACGGATGGGGACGATGGTTCGGTGGTCGGCCCGGGTCTGCCCGGGTCAGCCCGTGTCGCGCGGATCCTTGGGCACGAGGGCGTCGTTGAGCAGCCCCGCGATGCGCTGGGCGCTGCGGCGGGCCTCCAGGTGCAGCCGGCCGACGTTGACGTCGGGGTGCGCCAGCAGGGTCAGCACGCAGCTGCCGCCGGCCGCGTACGTGGCGACGTAGCCATTCTCGCCGCGCACCAACGACTCGCGGAACTCGCCCTGACCGGTGGTGTCGGCGAGCCGCTGGGCCAGCGAGAGCGAGGCCGCCGTCATCGCGGCCAGTCCCGAGGGTTCGGTGCCGTGGGTGTCGTGCGCGACCAACAGGCCGTCCACGCTGGCCACCAGACCACCCGCGAGGTGCGGTACGCGGTGCTTGACGGCACGCAGTTCGGCGAGCAACTCGGTCTCCAAGGCGATCAGTTGTCTCCTTCCGACACGCTGCTTGAGTGCCCGCCTCATGGCCGGAACGACGGGGTCGCGGGCGGGGAATGGGTCAAAGTCGGGCCTCCAGAAGGTCTCGGATCCGGGTCAGCAGCGCGACGTCCGGATCGGGGACGGCCAGCGGGTGGGCCGCTGCCGTGATGGGCGGGCGTTCGGGGCATGTGGGGGCGTCGGTCCCGCTGCGGGCCGCCTCGGGGGCGGAGGCGGGAGTGGAAGCGGCAGCGGGGGCGGGAACGGCCGTGACCGGGGTGCCGGGGAGGCCGGCGCCCCGGAGGCTGGCGCCGGGGACCCGGCGGTGCAGCCCTCGGGCCGGTCCGCTCGCGGCCGGCGGGGGGACTTCGGGCCGGGGAGCGGTCGTCGGCCGCGCCTCGGGCGCCGGGACCGCCGCCGGGACCTCCGGCGCAGCGGGCGCCGCAGGTGCCGCGAGTGCCGGGGCGGGCGGGCGCGGCTCGTCGGGCAGGCGCGGGGCGTCCGGCGGGCGCGGCACGGCGGACGGGCGCGGGGCGTCCAGCAGTCCGGCGGCGGCCAGTCGACGGACATCAGCCGTCACCCCGAAGCCGGAGCGGCCGAGCAGCCGGGCCAGGTCCGCCGGGGTCCTGCGACCGTCGGCGTGGTCCAACAGCTCACGTCGCCGGCGGCCGCACGAGCGGTGGGACGACCGGCGGCCGCACTCGGCCGGGCGGACGGGTGCGGTGTCGAGCTGCGCCCACGGCCAGATCCCGTCGAGCAGTTTCCGGCGGCGCTCGACCTCGCGGCGGATCCGGGCCGGGTCGACCTCCGCGACCGGCCCGAGCCAGTGTCGGGCGTGGGCCTCGAACCGCCAGACGCCGCCGGCCGGGTCGGCCAGCACGAAGAACGCGGCGTCGAACAGCGTTCCCAGGTGGCCGAGTTCGAGCTCTCCCCGGGTGAGCAGCCGCCGTTCGACCAGCGCCTCGCCGACCCTCGCCCCCGGGCCGTGAGCCCGGAGCAGTTCCGCCCAGTCCTCGGGGGTGGTCCGACCGCAGCCGATGAGCAGGTCGGCCAGTCCGGGCGCCCGGAGGGACTCGGCGGCGGCCACCCGCCCGTCGACCAGGTGGAGGCTGCCGAGCGGCCCGCGCAGGGCGCCGGTGGCGCGGCGGTCGGCGAGCAGGGCGAGCGCCTCACCCGGGGACCTCGGGGTGGCGGCCTCCGCCGGGGACGGCGGCGCGGTGCCGGTCGCGGCGGTCACGCGCTCACCCCAGCACCAGCTCCTCGGCGAGTGCCTGGAGGCGGAAGCGGGCGGCGGCGAGGTTGCCCTCCGCGCGGTCCAGCCAGAGGTGCAGGACGAGCCTGTTGTCGAAGACGGTGTCGATGAAGCGGATCAGGTGGTAACTGCGGCCGGCGGTGACGATGATGTCCTCCAACGGGGCCCGCCGGTCCTCCGTCACGGTGAAGGTCTGGCTCTCAACGGCCGCCCGCACCAGGTCGGTTGCCTCGGCGGCGGAGGTCTCGTGCTCTCCGGTCGGGCTGTCCCCGAGGCTGCCGAGGGCGAGCCCGCTGCTCCAGTCGACCAGGCTCGCGGCGCGGGCCCCGTGGATCGCCATCGCTCCGGAGAGGCATTCGTCGATACCGGGCACACCGGCTCCTTCGCGGGGTCTGGGCGGCCGGGCGCAGCGCGGCACCGGCCGGTTCACCACCAGCAGTGGCTAGTTCGACACGGAAGGCTACTGCCGGATTCCATATGACGAACATTCCAATGGCATATTCACATCAGTAACGGCCAGTTCCAGCCAAGAACTGACGGCACATCAGACCGGATGCGACCTCGCCCCCACCGGTCGGCCAGGGAGGTTGGAGTACCGTTCACCGGCCACCTGGCACGGCACCTTGGCCGGTATCGAGCCCCAAGAGAGGGTTTCGAGCCCGAAAGTACGATAAGAGGGCGCGGGCGCGGAAGGCGAACACGACGAAGGGGCCCGCTCCGCTGGACGGAACGAGCCCCTTCGATGGGAGCGCCAGGCCCGGATCGCACGGACTCTCCCTACTGAAAGTAGGGCGTGCTCTGGTAGCACCGCTGACGCCTGTTCGAGATTCCGTTTCCCGGAAGATCACTTCCTCTCGACGGGATGAACACTAGCAGGACATCACGCCTGGTCAGAAATCGTGGCCGGGCGAACGGCAGCGGCCCCGGGGCGAACGGGGCGAGGCGGGGCACCCCCGGGCCGGGGGGCGAACCGGCGCCCGACCGGGGTTGCGCGCCGGGGCCGGACCAGGGCTGCGCGCCGGGGCCGGACCGGGCCCGGGGTCAGCCCAGCAGTGCCCGGTAGCCCTCGATCAGGGCGGTGAGCCCGAGCCCGAAGGCCCGGTCGGCACGCTCGCGCCCGGCGGGGACGGCGTCCAGGGCGTCGGCCAGCCGCGGGGTGGCGCCCCGGTCGACGGCGTCGACCATGACGTCCGGGGCGACCAGGTCCAGCGCCGAGCCCAGGACGAAGCTCTCCAGGGCGGTGATCAGTCCCATCACGTCCTGCGCGGCGAAGCCCGCGTCCTCCAGGGTGGCGACGGCCCGCTCGTACAGCTCGTGCATGAACGATTCGGCCAGCGGCGCGGTGGCGAGCAGCCGGATGATGCCGGGGTGCTCGGCGAAGGCGTCCCGGTAGGCGTGCGCCCAGGTGCACAGCGCGGCGTCCCAGGACTGGTCCCACATCGACTGCTCGCCGATCGTGCGCACCAGCTCGGCACGCATCAGGGCGACGATCTCGGCCCGGCCCGCGACGTGGTGGTAGAGCGCGGAGGGGCTGACCTTGAGCGCACCGGCCAGCGCGGGGATGGTGAGGTCCCCCGCCTCGTCGACCAGCCGCAGCGCGGTGTCCACGATGCGCTGCCGGTCCAGCAGGGGTGTGCGCGGCCTGGGCATGCCCGGTTCCTCACCTTCGGGGTCGCCGAGCGGCCCGTCGGCACCGGCAGACCAAGATCATCGTTATCCAAGCGTTACTGAACGGCTTTCAGTAAAACTCTTCCGCACCCGCCGGTGCCGCGCCTACGGTAACCGAACCCCATTCGGTTAGGCAGGCCGCGCACCCGTCGGCCCGCCCTGCCCCGGAGAGGACCCACACCCCCGCATGCGTGCCGAAACGATCTTCACCGGCGGCCGGATCCACACCGGAGACCCCGCCCTCCCCTGCACCCACGCCCTCGCCGTCGGCGCGGGGCGGATCGCCGCCCTCGGCGACGCCGCCCTCGCCCTGCGCGACGAAGGCACCGAGACCGTCGACCTCGACGGCGGCGCCCTGCTGCCCTCCTTCGGCGACGGACACGTCCACCCGCTGCTCGGCGGCATCGGCCTGCGCGGCGCGCCGGTCCGCGACTGCACCAGCCTGGAGCAGGTCGTGGCGGCCGTCCGCGACTGGGCGCAGCGCCACCCCGAGGCCGAGTGGATCACCGGCGACGCCGTCGACCCGTGGCTGGCCGAGGGCGGACTGTTCGACGCCCGACTGCTCGACGCCGCCGTCCCGGACCGCCCGGTGCTGCTGCGCACCATGGACCACCACACCGGCTGGGCCAACAGCGAGGCGCTGCGCCGGGCCGGGTACGGGCCGGACACCCCCGAGCCGGTGGGCGGCGAGATCGTCCGCCGGCCTGACGGCAGCCCGCTGGGCACCCTGCGCGAGTTCGGTGCGCTCAACCCCGTCCTCGCGCTCGTCCCGCCGCCGCCGTTGGCCGAGCAGGTCGCCGCACTGCGGGAGAGCACCGCCGCGCTCGCGGCCGCCGGGATCACCTGGCTCCAGGACGCCTGGGTCGAGCCCGCGCAGGTGGACACCTGGCTGGCGGCCGTCGCCGAGGAGGGCCTGCCGGTCCGGGCCGGGCTCGCCCTGCTGCTCGAACCGGACGGCTGGCGCGAGCGGCTCCCCCGCCTGGCCGCCGACCGCGACCGGGTCGAGGCCGCCGGGCACGGGCGGCTCACCGCGCGGGCGGTCAAGTTCTTCGCCGACGGGGTCATCGAGTCCGGGACGGCCGCGCTGCTGGAGCCGTACAGCGACTGCCCGCACTCCCACGGCGTCGCCAACTGGACCGGCGCCGAACTGGCGGAGGCCGTCACCGCCGTGGACGCGCTGGGCTTCCAGCCGCACATCCACGCGATCGGCGACCTCGGCGTACGGATCGCGCTGGACGCCGTCGAGGCCGCCGCCCGCCGCAACGGGCCGCGCGCCCGCCGGCCGGTGATCGCCCACGTGCAGCTGGTCCACCCCGACGACCTGCCGCGCTTCGCCGAGCTCGGCGTGATCGCCAACTTCGAGCCGCTCTGGGCACAGACCGACCCGCTGATGACCGAGCTCACCCTGCCCCGGATCGGCCCGGAGCGCGGCTCCCGGCAGTACCGGATCGCCGCCCTGCTGCGCGGCGGCGCCCGGGTGTCCTTCGGCAGCGACTGGCCGGTCACCCGTTACGAGCCGCTGGCCGGGCTGGCCACCGCCGTCACCCGGCAGACCTCGGGCGGCCTGCCGGACGGCGGCTGGCTGCCCGAGGAGCGGATCGGGCTCGCCGAGGCGCTGGCGGCGTACTCGGCGGGTGTGGCGCACCAGGCCTTCGAGGAGGCCGAGTGGGGTGTGCTGCGACCGGGCATGCGGGCCGACCTGGTGCACCTGGCCACCGACCCCTACGCGGTGCCGGCCGGTGAGCTGGCCTCGATCGGGGTGGCGGGCACCTGGCTCGGCGGGCGGCGCACCCACGGCGGCCCGCCCGGTGGCGCCGACCGCTCGACCCGCTGAGGCGCCCCGCTCCCCCCGGCCGACCCGGCCGCCCCGGCCGACCCGGCCGCCCCGGCAAACCCCAGCCGCCCCGACGGACTTCCCGACCGGTTCCGGCCGTCCCCCACGGCGGCCGTGCCTCGTTCCCCGGTCGGCGGCCGGCGCGTGTCCGCCGCCGACCGTCGCTTCCTCGTTCGCACGACCTCAGGAGAGCTCCCCCATGAACCCGCCCTCCGACGCGGCCTCCTCCTCCGCGCTCCGTCCCCCCGGCTCCGCTGCCGCTTCCGGCTCCGCCACCTCCACGTCCGCCTCCCCGGGCTCCCCGGGCTCCCCCGGCGGCTCCGGCGGCTCCGGCGGCTCCGGCGGCCTGGGACGCGGGGTGCTCGGTACCGGCGACATCGTCTTCTTCGTCGTGGCCGCCGCCGCGCCGCTGACCGTGATGGCCGGCGTGGCACCGTTCGCGATCTCCTTCGGCGGCATCGGCACGCCGGTCGCCTACCTGGCCACCGGCGTGGTGCTGGCGCTCTTCGCGGTCGGGTTCACCGCCATGACCGCGCACATCCGCAATGCCGGCGCCTTCTACGCGTACGTCACCCGCGGCCTCGGCCGGGCGGCCGGGCTGGGTGCGGCACTGCTCGCGGTGCTCTCGTACAACGCCATCCAGATCGGGATGTTCGGCGCCTTCGGGTTCTTCGCCCGCACCACCGCCGCCGACCTGCTCGGGCTGGACCTGCCCTGGCCGGTCTGGGCGCTGTTCGGGGTCGCGGTGGTCTGGTTCCTCGGCTTCCGCTCGATAGACCTCGGGGCCAAGGTGCTCGGGGCGCTGCTGATCGCCGAGACCGGCATCCTGCTGGTGCTCGCGGTGGCGGTGCTGGTCAAGGGCGGGGCGCACGGGCTGAGCCTGTCCTCGTTCGCCCCCGAGCACGTGCTCTCCGGGGGGATGGGCGGCGTGCTCGGACTCTCCTTCGCCGCGTTCATCGGCTTCGAGGCCACCGCGATCTACCGTGAGGAGGCCCGGCAGCCGCACCGGACCGTGCCGCGCGCGACCTATGCCGCTATCGCCTTCCTCGGCCTCTTCTACACCTTCGTCACCTGGATGATCGTGCAGGCCTTCGGCGACACCGAGGCCGTCGCCGCCGCCACCGCCGACCCGGCCGGGATGTTCTTCACCGCGATGACCGACTACGTCGGCGGCTGGGCGACGGAGGTGCAGCGGGTGCTGATCGTCACCAGCCTGCTCGCGGCACTGCTCGCCTTCCACAACACCATCACCCGGTACGGCTACGCGCTGGCCAACGAGCGGGCCGCCCCGGCCGCCCTCGGCCGGATCCACCCGCGCCACGGTTCGCCGTGGATCGGCGGCATCGCGCAGTCGGTGCTGGCGGCGGTGGCCGTCGGGGTGGCGGCGCTGATCGGGGCGGATCCGTACAACCAGTTCTTCCTCTGGGTGAACTCCCCAGGGGTGGTGGGCATCCTGGTGCTCCAGGCGCTGGCCGGCCTCGCCGTGTTCGCCTTCTTCCGCCGCAACCGGGCGGCCGCCACGAGCGCCGGGGTGTTCCGTACGGTCGTGGCACCGCTCGCCGCCACCGTGCTGCTGTGCGGGGCCACGGCGCTGGTGGTGTGGCGGCTCGACCTCTTCACCGGCGCCGGCCCGGAGGTCAACTGGCCGCTGGTCGCGATCGTGCCGGTGGTCTTCCTGACCGGCGTCGGGATCGCCCTGCGGCTGCGGGCCCGGCGGCCGGAGGTGTACGCGCGGCTCGGGACGACCGAGGTCGACGCGGGCTGAGCCACGGGCGACGGGCGGGGGACGGGCGCCGGGCGCCGGGCCGGGGGCGGGGGACGTGCCGAGGGCGGGGACGGGCGCCGGGCGACGGGCAGGCTGCGGGCCCCACGTACCAGCTCCGACCCGGCCCTCGCCTGGTCAGATCTGGCCGACGGCCTCGGCGAGGAGCCGGTAGGAGTCGAGCAGCGCGGTGCGGTCGTAGGTGCTGGTGGTGACCAGGAACTCGTCCGCCCCGCTGCACTCGACCAGCTTCGCCAGCTCGGCGGCGGCCTGCTCCGGGGTGCCCGCGATGTGGCCCTTGAGCGACTGCTCGAACGCGGCCCGCTCCCGGGCGGTCATCGCCCGGGCCCGGATCTCGGCGGCGGAGGTCAGCGGCGGGAACTCGCCGTGGGTGCGGGAGTACGCGCCGGACCAGGCCTCCGGGACGAGCAGCTCGCACGCCCGCTCGGCCGTGTCGGCGACGGCCACCGTGCCCGAGACCACCACGTACGGCTCGGCGGCCTGCGCGGACGGACGGAAGCGGGCGCGGTAGCGGTCGATCGCCTCCAGCATCCGGTCCACTCCGCGCGGGGCGGCGATCACCAGCGGCAGTCCCGCGTCGGCGGCCAGGTCGGCGCCCGTGCCGGTGGCCAGGACGAAGGCCGGGACGTGCAGGCCTTCGGCCGGCCGGGCGTGGACCCCGCGGTTCGCCGGCTGCGAGCCGTCGAAGTAGCCGAGCAGTTCGGCCAGCTGGGCACCGAACGCGTCCGCGGCGTCCTTCTCCCGCCCCAGCGCCCGCCGGACACCGTCGGTGAAGCCCACCGAGCGCCCGAGCCCCATGTCGATCCGCCCCGGGAACAGTGCGGCCAGCACCCCGAACTGCTCGGCCACCACCAGCGGCTGGTGGTTGGGCAGCATCACCCCGCCGGTACCGACCCTGATGCGCGTGGTGGCGGCCGCCACCGCCGCAGCGAGCACGGTGGGCGCCGACCCGGCCACCCCCGGCACGCCGTGATGCTCGGAGACCCAGAACCGGTGGTAGCCGAGCCGCTCCACCTCACGGGCGAAGGCCACGGTGCTCCGCAGTGCCTGGGCCGGCTCCTCGCCCTGTCTGGTCCGGGAGCGGTCGAGCACGGAGAGCCTGGTCGTGGGCGCGGCAGTGGTCACGTCGTTGGACAACGCCTGCGCCCCGCACGGGCATTCCCCGTGCGACCGGGCCGCGGCCGACGGCCTGCCGGTCAGTCGCCCGCTCCGGGTATTCGGCCCGGACGCGTGTCCGTGGCCTCGGCCCTGACCGGGGCCGGTGCCGGGGCGGTGACCTGGGCCGGGGCCGTGACTTTGGCGTGGGCCTTGCGGCGGCCCCAGGGCTTGTACACCGAGAGGATCACGTTGAACAGGTAGAGCGTCAGCGCCACCGCCGGAACGATCACCGTGTTGTAGCGGACGAAGCCGAGGTCCGCCACCGTGATCGGGCCGGTCGGGTGCGCCTCCACCACCCGCACCGCGTCGTGCAGCCGGTCGGTGAGGGCGAGGACGGAGGCCGTCATCGCCCCGAGTGTCAGCCAGAACTTGGTACTCACCCAGTAGTACCGGAACAGCCCCCAGGACGTGCCGAGCCCGAGCGCCACCCCGCTCAGGAAGGTGAGCAGGCTCAGCGGCAGGATCAGCGCGTCACCGAGCAGGCCCATCGCCCGGTAGGCGGTGCGCAGCCGGTCGGCGTCCCCGGTCGTCAGGGCCGTCACCGCCAGGGTGAGCAGGCAGAGCATCAAGGCCAGCCAGCTCACCGAGGCGACGACGTGCAGGACGACCAGCGGTTTGCGCACCGCCGGCGGCAGGCGGCGGCCCCCGGACGCGGGTGCCGCCACCCGCCGTGGCGTCGGTTCGGACGCCGCGACGGCGCCGGTGGGCGAGCGCACGGGTACCTCCTTCGAGTCGGGGTCACCAGGACGGCCCCAGACTCTCCCGTCCCTGCCTCATCCGGCATCTGACGGTGGAAGTAACCTCGTCTACTCCCGAGCGAGTACACAGCCTCGGCGTGGCACCGGCGACGCCTCCCCCGGGAGCAGCACCGCCCCTCAGTCGGTCACCGCGAACCCCTGCGCCGCGCCCAGCCGCTGCAGCGAGGCCGGGCCGGGGATCCCGTCCGCCGCCCCCGCCTCGTACCCGCAGCTCCGCTGCCAGGCCGCGTACGCGGAGACCGTCCGGCTGCCGAACGAGCCGTCCACCCAGCGCTGGTCGAGCAGTCCCTCGTCCACGAGCGCCTGCTCCACGATGGCCGCCTCGGCCGGGTAGGTCAGGTGCCCCTGCTCGGCCCCCGGGTCGGTCCGGGCCGCCTCGATCACGTGGGCCACCGAGACCGTCCGCTGCCCGGGCAGGTAGCCGAGCAGCCGGCGCAGCGAGCCCGCGCCCGGGACGCCGTCCGCCGCCTGCCCGGAGTAGCCCAGACTCCCCTGGTAGTCCGAGTAGTTCTCGGTGTCCGCGTCCGTCCAGTTCGGGCCGGGGCCGGAACGGTAGTGGTCGCCGAAGCCGTGCGCGACCAGCGCCCGCCCGACGGCCGTCACCTGGTAGCCCTGGGCCCCGTAGCCGTACGCCAGGCCGTTGATGCTGACCTGGTAGCGGGCGGGCGCGGCGGGGGGCACCGGGTGCTGCTGGGAGGGCGGGATGTCCGGGGAGCCGGGCCCGGCCGTGACGTCGGGCCAGGAGCCCGGGTCGGTGTGGTCGTTGTAGGGCACGTGGGCATGCGCGTACCAGCCGCCGAAGGCCTCCCAGGTCCGCTCGTCGCGGTGGCCGGAGAAGTCGGTGGGCCGGCCCATCGGCCAGATGTCGGGCACGCCCCAGGAGGAGATCCAGGCGTGGATGCGGTCCCAGCCCGCGCACGGGGTGTCGACCAGCCGCGGGTAGACGCCGCCCTGGTAGCGGCAGTAGGGGAAGAAGACCGCCTCGATCTGGATCACCACCCGCCCGGCCCGGTTGGTGCGGGTCGGGCTCTCGGCGGGGCTGAGCAGGCTCTTCGAGCGGGAGTCGGCCGGGAACAGCTGCGCCGTGCGGCCGCTGAACGGGTCCCAGACCAGGTGCGGCGCGCTGCCGGCGCCGCTGCCGGTGAAGTAGCCGACCAGGTCCTCGTAGGGGCACCAGTCCTGCGGTGCGGCGGCGGTCGCGTTGCGGTCCCAGGTGATGTGGGCGATGGCCTTCGGCGGGTACTGCTGATCGGTCGGCGCGTGGTCGCCGAGGTCGTGGATCTCGGCACCGGGCAGCCACGGTTCGGGCATTGCGGGCTCCTCCGAACGGCGTAAGGGCATCACTTCCGGTATCGGCAGGTACGGCTCGCGGATTGACCCCGACGGCGCAAATGCCCGGCGGTGAACCCCCCGTGCCCGTCCGGACGTTCGACTCTGCAGGGGGCGTTCGCCCCCGTGTGCGATTCCGGCGCCCGTGCGGGGGCGGTGGATCGCGCGGGAGGGGGCGCATTGCACCCCGCCGGGGCGCCGCTGTCAATCGTTGACATCAAAAGTGGTCTAGTCCACGGTAGTCCGGCGGACCGGCACCAGCCCGCGCCCGGGATCTCCCTGTGCGCCCAACTGGCCTCCGTGGAACCGAATCTGACGATCCGATGGAGAAATCCGCACCATGCAAAGAGTCTGCCTCGCCCTGCCCACCATGCGGCCCTGCCCCGACACCATCGCGGAACTCGCCGAGGAGGCGGCCTACGCCGTCGCGACCTTCGGGGTCGAGGTGCACCTCCTCGTCCTCGACACCACCGACGCCGTCGGGTTCGCGGAGAACGCGGGCGCCGTGGCCGCGCTGGAGCCGACCCCCGGCGTGGCCGTCCACCACCTGGGCGAGGCGGGGCAGCGGGAGTTCCTGCGCCGGGTGTCCGAGCGCTCCGGCGCCGCCGACCCCGAACTGCTGCTCGACCTGATGCTCCCGCGGGCCGTCGCGTACGGCTCCTGCGTCAACCGGCTCTTCCTCGGCGCGGCCGCCCTGGGCTGCACCTCGGCGCACCTGCGCAACGACGACGCCGACTTCCAGGTCGTCGACGGCCGGAAGGTCTTCCCGATCCACCACGAGCTGCTCTCGATCGGCCGCCCGGCCGGCGAGGCGGCGGCCGGCGTGTCGCGCTCCGAGCTCGACCCGGCCGACGCGGACAAGCCGGTGATGCTGGTCAGCGGCTCCTTCATCGGCGAACTCAACGTGGACATCAGCGAGATCCACGAGATGGACCCGGCCGTCTACCGCGACGTGGTGCGCCTGTGGACCCCGCCGGTGTGGTCGGAGGAGGAGAGGGACGCGATGGTGGACGTGTCCTTCAAGGGCGCCGGCTCCGAGCCGTTCAGCACCGACGAATCCGTCCTCGGCGTGCCCGACATCTGGGACGTCTACATGTGCAACATCGCCCTGGACCACCGGGCCTACGAGGTGCTGCCGCTGCTGCCCTCGATCGAGACCATCGGCAGCGACTACGCCCTGCTGCACGCCATGGTCCACTCCCGGCTGCCCGGCGTCGTCCACAACCGCCACATCGTCAACTACTACACGCCCGAGCGCCGCACCGGCACCGGCTTCGTCTCCTACCAGATGCGGTTCGTCAAGTTCCTGCTCTCGATGCTGTACCTGTACCCGGTCTACGGCGGGATGATCGACCTCGGCCGCGGGCTGCTGGACGAGCGGCACGGACTGAAGGTCGAGCCGATCATCGACCTGGTGCGGGGCAGCGTCGACTGGGACCCGGCCGGGAACGTGCACTGCCTGGACGTCCTGGACCGCTCCTACCGCAAGCTGGGCGGCAAGTACGCCGAGCTCGCGGACGTGGTGGCCGGGCAGCGGCAGCAGCTCCTGGACGAGGCCCGGCAGGACGCCGAGCGGTGGGCGGTGCTGGTGGAGGCCTGGGCGCCGATGGTGGCCGCCGCCCGCGCGGAGGGGCTCGACGCCGGCACGGACGGCGCGGACGCCGGCACGGAGGCGCCGGCCCGGTGAGCGAGGACCTCCGGATCCGGCAGCTGGCCGACGACGACTGGGACGCCGTGGTCGCGCTGGAGCACGACGCCTACGCGGCCGACGGCCTGTCCGAGGGCCGGGAGGCGCTCCAGTCGCGCGCCCGCAGCTCGCCCGGCACCTGCTTCGTGCTGGAGCAGCGCGGCGTGGTGCGCGGCTACCTGCTGAGCCTGCCCTACCCGCCGCTGCGCTGCCCGGACCTCAGCCGCCCGGAGGAGCGGGCCTTCCGCTCGACCAACCTGCACGTGCACGACCTGGTGATCGCCGAGGACCTGCGCGGACGGGAGGTCGCGCTGGGCTTCATCCGGCACTTCCGGGAGCACGCGAGCGGGCAGGGCTACGAGCGGATCTCGATGGTCGCGGTGCGCGGGGCGGACATCCTGCTGCGGCTGCTCGGCTACCGGGCGCACCGGGAGGTGCCGGTGCCCGCCTGCTACGGGCGACGGGCGGTGTACATGTCGATGCCGGTGCGCTGACCTGCGCGGATACGCGGACGGATGATCACTCGTTCGGCCCAGTTCGACCGGCGAGGATCACCCCGTCGGGTGAAGCTGGTGGCGGGGGGGGCCCCCCCCCACCCCCCCCCCCCCCCCCCCCCCCCAGGGGGGGGGGGGGGGTGTCCCCCCCCCCCCACCCCCCCCGGCAGTACCCCCGTACCCGGCCGTACGTCCGAGGAGCAGCGCATGAAGGCCGCCGTCGTCCGCGATTTCACCGCACCGCTGGTCGTCGAGGACCACCCGGTACCCGAGCCGGCCGCGCACCAGGTCCGGGTCCGGATCGAGGCCTCCGGCCTCTGCCACACCGACATCCACGCCGCCCACGGCGACTGGCCGGTCAAGCCCAGCCCGCCGTTCGTGCCCGGGCACGAGGGCGTCGGCATCGTCGAGGCGGCCGGCAACCTGGTCCGGCACGTCCGGGTGGGCGAGCGGGTCGCCATCCCCTGGCTCGCGGACGCCTGCGGGCGCTGCGACCACTGCGTCTCCGGCTGGGAGACCCTCTGCCTCCAGCAGCACAACAGCGGCTACTCGGTGGACGGCGCCTACGCCGAGTACGCCCTCGCGCACGGCGACTACGTCGTCCCCGTCCCCGACGGCATCGACCCGCTGGACGCCGCGCCGCTGTCCTGCGCGGGCGTCACCACCTACAAGGCGCTCAAGGTCTCCGGCGCCGGGCCCGGCACCCGGGTGCTGGTCTCCGGCATCGGCGGGCTCGGCCACCTGGCGCTCCAGTACGCCCGGCTCTTCGGCGCCGAGACCATCGCCGTCGACGTCACCGACGACAAACTCGCCCTGGCCCGCGACCTCGGCGCCGACCACGTCCTCGACGCCCGCACCCAGGACGTCGCCGCCGAGGTCCAGGCCCTCGGCGGCGCCCACGCCGCGATCGCCCTCGCCGTCAGCAACGCCTCCTTCCAGGCCGCGTACGGCGCCCTGCGCCGCGGCGGCACCCTCGTCCTGGTCGCCCTCCCGGCCGGCGGCAAGCTCGAACTGCCCGTCTTCGAGACGGTGTTGAACGGCACCAAGGTGATCGGCTCGATCGTCGGCACCCGCGAGGACCTCGCCGAGGTCTTCCGGCTGCACGCCCTCGGCCGCACCCGGGTGATCCGCGAGACCCGCCGCCTCGACGACGTGAACGCCTGCTTCGACGAGGTGCTGAGCGGCAAGGTCTCCGCCCGCCTGGTCTTCGACCTGCGCTGACGGCCCCCCGGACCGTCACCCGGCCGGTCAATTCGGCGGCGCGCCCGGCCGGGCGGCGGGCACGATGCCCGGATGCCGCCACTGCTGCACACCGCCGCCCGCCCCGGTTCGTCCGGGTGGGGTTGCAGTTGCGTCTCCGTTCCGTTCGGCGTGGGTACGAAGTGGCCGGCGGTCCGGGATCGTGGGGGCAACCACTCGTGCGGCAGGGGGAGTTGCCATGGGGGACGGCCGGGGGGCGGCACCGGATGCGGTGGCGGCGGCACTGCTGGGCGACGGGCCGCACCAGGCGGTGGCCGATGTCGTGCGGGCGCGGCTGCGGATGGTGCCGGAGGGCGCCGGGGCGCTCGCGGCGGCGCAGGCGCGCCCGGGGGACGCGCAGGCGCGGGCGCTGCTGGCCGCCGCCGTCGCGCACCTGCTGGCCACGGACCCGGCGTTCGCGCAGTACCTGGCCACCACCGCGCTCGGGAAGCCGGGCGATCCACCGACCGTCCAACTGCGGAGCGAGCCCGGCACCGTGCAGCTGCGGGTCGGCCCGCCGACCGCACCGCCGCCGAAGGGCCCGAGCACCGTTCAGCTGCGGACCGGCCCCGCGGCCGCCCGCGCCCGGGCGCTCGCCGCCCGGCGGAGCAGCGCCGGGATCGTGGCGGCGCTCGTCCTGGTGCTGATCGCCGCGCTGGTCGCGCTCGGCGTCCACCTGGGCTCGCGCCCGCTACTGAAGCCGGGCGGGCCCGGGCTGGCGCACGCCGCGCAGCCGCTGGGCGACCCGGTGCTGGTCCAGGGCGTGCTGCCCGACGAGGGGGCGATGCCGCGCGGGTGGCGGGTGCAGCGGGGGCCGGAGTCGGGGACGGGCCCGACCGACGCGGTGCCGTGCCTGCTGCCGGACGCCTGCGACCAGCAACTCGCCTCCGCCAGTGTGACGTTCGGCGCCGCGTCGGTGCAGACCGTGGAGTTCGACGTGGTCGCCTTCGCCTCCCCCGAGGCGGCCGCCAAGGCCTTCGACAGCGCACTCGAACGCACCGGCGGCGTGGAGGCGACGGCGGTGGCGATCCCGCGGATCGGCGACCGGAGCGCCACCCGGACCGTCGGTTCCTCGTCGGCGGTGGCGCTGGTCCAGGTCGGCGGCGTGCTGCTCCTGGTGCGGGACGACGGGCCGGGCGCCGCCCTGACCGCGCCCGGGCTGACGGTGTTCGCCCGACTGCTCGCCGACCGCGCCCACCAGGCCCAGGAGGGCCGCACTCCCGACGCCTCCGCCCGGGGGGCGACGAGCTGACGGTCGGCGCCCCCCGGAGCCCGGAGCGGGCGGGGAGCCGGGTCGTCGCCCGAATGCATGTATCGCTCCCTTGACTGGCGTCACGGACGCGCCATACTGGCCTCACTCCCCGCTCGCACAACGAGGTGCCCGCCCATGGAGCTCTCACCCTCCGCGCACGTGGACACGTTCTGCCGAGACCATCTCCCACCCTTCGAGCAATGGCCCGAACTCCTTTTCGAACTGCCGGAGTTGGCCTATCCCGACCGCCTGAACTGCGCCGCCGCCCTGCTCGACGACACCATCGAGCGCCTCGGCCCCGACCGGCCCTGCCTGCTCACCCCCACCGAACGGTGGTCCTACGGCGAACTGCGCGACCACGCCGACCGGATCGCCCGTCTGCTGACCGAGGACCTCGGCCTCGCCACCGGCAACCGGGTCCTGCTGCGCGGCCCCAACACCCCCTGGCTGGCGGCCTGTTGGCTGGGCGTACTGAAGGCCGGCGGGGTCGCCGTCACCACCATGCCGCTGCTGCGCGCCGCCGAGCTGACCGAACTGCACGGCATCGCCCGGCCCGTCCTCGCCCTGTGCGACCACCGCTTCCTGGACGAGCTGCACCGGGCACGGACCCCCGGACTGCGCGTCCTCGGCTACGGCGGCCCCGGCGCCGAGGACCTCACCGCCCGCTGCGCCGCCAAGGCCGCCCGTTTCCCGGCCGTCCCGACCGCCGCCGACGACGTCGCGCTGATCGCCTTCACCTCCGGCACCACCGGCCGCCCCAAGGCCACCCTGCACTTCCACCGCGACGTGCTCGCCATCGCCGACACCTTCTCCCGCCACCTGCTCCGCCCCACCCCCGAGGACCTCTTCGCCGGAACCCCGCCGCTCGGCTTCACCTTCGGCCTCGGCGGCCTGCTGGTCTTCCCGCTGCGGGCGGGCGCCGCCGGCCTGCTGCTGGAGCACGCCACCCCGGAGCAGCTCGCCGAGCAGGTGCGCCGGCACCGGGTGAGCGTGCTGTTCACCGCGCCGACCGCCTACCGGGCCATCCTGGCCGCCGGGCTGGCGGACCAGCTCTCCGGGGTGCGGCACTGCGTCTCGGCGGGCGAGCCGCTGCCCGCCGCCGTCTGGCGGGCCTTCCACGAGGCCACCGGACAGCGGTTGATCGACGGCATCGGCGCCACCGAAATGCTGCACGTGTTCGTCTCGGCCGCCGGCGGGGACATCCGGCCCGGTTCCACCGGCCGGCCCGTCCCCGGCTTCCGGGCCGCGGTCCTGGACGGGCAGGGCCGTCCGGTGCCGGACGGCGAACCCGGAATGCTGGCGGTCAAGGGCCCCACCGGCTGCCGCTACCTGGACGACGAGCGCCAACTGGACTACGTCCGCGGCGGCTGGAACCTCACCGGCGACACCTACGTCCGGGACGGCGACGGCTACTTCTGGTTCCGGGCCCGCAACGACGACATGATCGTCTCGGCCGGCTACAACATCGCCGGGCCCGAGGTCGAGCAGGCGCTCGCCACCCACCCCGACGTGGCCGACTGCGCGGTGGTCGGCGCGCCGGACGAGCGGCGCGGCACGGTGGTCAAGGCGTACGTGGTGCTGCGCCCGGGCGTCCCGGAGGGGCCGGAGACGGCGCGCGGGCTCCAGGAGCACGTCAAGCGCGCCATCGCACCGTACAAGTACCCGCGGGCGGTCGAGTTCGTGCCCGGGCTGCCGCGCACCGCGACCGGCAAGCTGCACCGCGCCGAGCTGCGCCGACGGGCCGCGCCGACCCCGGCCAGCGTCACCGTCGAGCGCCGGGTGGAGTGGTTCGACACCGACGCCGCCGGGCACTACCACTTCTCCGCCGTGCAGCGCTGGGCCGAGGCGGCGGAGGCGGCCCTGCTGCGCCGGCTCGGACTGGCCGACCTGTTCGGGCGGATCCCCCGGGTGCACTTCGAGGCCGACTACCGCGAACGGCTCTGGTTCGGCGACCTGGTCCGCACCGAGCTGCGGGTGGTCCGGGTCGGCGGCTCCTCGCTGCACTACGCCTTCGAGGTGCACGGCCCGCACGGGCTGGCCGCGAAGGGGCGGATGTCGGTGGTGCACTCCGCACCGCACGACGGGGGTGCCGAGCCGTGGCCCTCACAGGTCCGCCGCACGCTGGCGGAGGCCGGGCCGCAGCGCCCGGAGGTGGCCGCGTGAGCCCCGGGCCGTCCGCCGGTCCCGGGGCGATCACCGCCCCCGAGGCGGCCGCATGAGCACCGCACGGGACCGTACCCGGATCGCCGTGATCGGCGGCGGCCCGGGCGGGCTCTACTTCGCCGCCCTGGCCAAGCAGCTGGCGCCCGACCGGGAGCTCACCGTCTTCGAACGGGACGGCCGGGACGACGAGTTCGGCTTCGGCGTGGTCTTCTCCGACGAGACCCTGGACGGCATCGCGCACGCCGACCCGCACGTCTTCGCCGCGATCAGCGCCGAGTTCGCCCGCTGGAGCGACATCGACATCCGCTTCGCGGGCGAGGTGCGCACCAGCGGCGGCCACGGCTTCGCCGCCCTGGACCGCAACCGGCTGCGCGCCGTCCTGCAACGGCGCTGCGCCGAGCTGGCGGTGGACGTGCGCTACCGGACCCCCGCCCCGCCCGTGGACCGGCTGGCCGCCGAGTACGACCTGGTGGTGGCCGCCGACGGCATCCGCTCCGGCACCCGGGCCGCCTTCCCGGAGAGCTTCCGCCCCGATCTGGACGAGCGCCACTGCCGCTACATGTGGCTCGCCACGGACAAGGTCTTCGAGGCCTTCACCTTCATCGTCGAGCGGTTCGACTTCGGCGTCCTCCAGGTGCACGCCTACCCGTACAGCGCCACCCGCTCGACCTTCATCGTCGAGGCGGCCGCGGACGCCTGGCGCCGCGCGGGCTTCGAGGCCCTCGCCGCACGGGAACCGGCGCGCGGCGAGAGCGATCTGGCGAGCGTGCGTCGCTGCGCGGAGCTGCTCGCCGGGCACCTGGACGGCCACCGGCTGATCCCCAACGCCTCCCGCTGGATCCGCTTCACCACGGTGCGCAACGCGAGCTGGCGCCACCGCAACGTGGTCCTGCTCGGCGACGCCGCGCACTCCGCGCACTTCTCGATCGGCTCGGGCACCAAGCTCGCCCTGGAGGACGCCCTCGCCCTGGCCGCAGCGCTGAGCGAACAGCCCACCCTGGACGAGGCGTTGGCCGGTTACGAGGCCGAGCGGCGCCCGGTGGTGGAGTCCACCCAGCGTGCCGCGCAGGCGAGTCTGGAGTGGTTCGAGACCATCGGGCGGCGGACCGGGCAGGACGCCGACCGGTTCGCCTTCAACCTGCTCACCCGCAGCCGGCGGGTCACCTACGGCAATCTGCGGGCCCGCGACCCCGCCTTCGTGGACGCCGTGGACACCGTCTTCGGCGGCTCTCCCGGAGTGCCGCCGATGTTCCGGCCGCTGAAGCTGGGCGCACTGGAACTGCGCAACCGCGTCGTGGTGCCGCCGCTCGCCAGCTTCACCTCCCCCGACGCGCTGCCCAGTGGCTTCGACCGGGCCCAGCTGACCGGGCACGCGCTCGGCGGCGCGGGGCTGGTGCTCGCCGGGATGACCGCGGTCGGCCCCGAGGGCCGGGCCACCGACCGCTGCCCGGGCCTGTGGACCGACCACCAGGAGGCCGCCTGGCACCAACTCGTCGGCGCTGTCCGGGCGGTGAGCGACACCCCGCTCGGCATCCAGCTGACCCACGCCGGCCGCCGGGGCGCGACCACCGCACCCGGGCCGGACGGCATCGGCCGCCCGCTCACCGAAGGCTGGCCGCTGATCGCCCCCTCGGCCCTGCCCTGGGACGCCGACAGCCCCGTTCCGCACGAGGCGAACGACATCCAACTGGCCGCCGTCACCGCGGACTTCGCAGCCTCCGCCGAGCGGGCCGCGCGGGCCGGCTTCGACGTGCTGGAGCTCCAGTTCGGCCACGGCCACCTGCTCTCCTCCTTCCTCTCCCCGCTCACCAACCGCCGCACCGACCGCTACGGCGGCCCGCTGGCCCACCGGCTGCGGCTGCCGCTGGAGGTGCTGACGGCGGTACGGGCCGTCTGGCCGGCCGGCCGCCCGCTGCTGGTGCGGATCTCGGCGAGCGACTGGGCGCCCGGCGGCACCACCGAGGAGGAGGCGGTGGCGATCTGCCGCGCGCTCGCCGGGGCCGGGGCGGACGCGCTGGACGTCTCCACCGGCGAGGTGGTGGCGCACCAGCGGCCGCCGTACGGGCGCGGCTACCAGACGCCCTTCGCCGAGCTGGTCCGCGCCGCCACCGGCCTGCCGACCATCGCGGTCGGCGCGATCTCCGGGTTCGACGACGCCGACTCCGTGCTGCTGGCCGGGCGGGCCGACCTGGTCGCGGTCGGCCGCGCCCAGCTGTACGACCCGCTCTGGACCCTGCACGCCGCCGCCGAGCGGGGCCACACCGGGCCGGGCGCCCGCTGGCCCGGGCCGTGGACGGCGGGCAGCCGCAAGCCGCCGGGCCCGAACGCCGACCGGGTCGCCCCGCGCCTGCACCTGCTGCGCGAGCCGCCCGCGCCCGTCCACCGCCGCTGGTCACCGCCCCTTCCTTCCGACACCGCCGAGGAGTGACGAGGAGCCATGCCCCACCTGCCCCGCTTCACCGCCGCCGCCGTCCAGGCCGCCCCGGTCTACCTGGACCCGGCCGCCACCGTCGACAAGGCCGTCGCGCTGATCCACGAGGCGGCCGGGCACGGCGCCGAACTGGTGGTCTTCCCCGAGGTCTTCGTGCCCGGCTACCCGTACTGGAACTGGACGATGAACCCGGTGCAGGGCTCGCCCTGGTTCGAGCGCCTGTACCGGGCCGCCGTCGACGTCCCCGGCCCGTACGTCGACACCCTGCGGGCCGCCGCCCGGCAGGCCGGCGCGGTACTGGTGATCGGGATCAACGAACGCGGCGGACCCGGCCTCGGACTGCTGTACAACACCCTGCTGATCATCGACGCGGACGGCGAACTCCTCAGCATCCACCGCAAGTTGATGCCGACCTGGGCCGAAAAACTGACCTGGGGCCAGGGCGACGGGAGCACCCTCGCGGTGCACCCCACCGCCGTCGGCCCGCTCGGCGCGCTGGCCTGCGGCGAGAACACCAACCCGCTGGCCCGCTTCACCCTGCTGGCCCAGGGCGAACTGGTCCACGCCGCCTGCTACATCGCGCTGCCGGTGGGCCCGGAGGACTACGACATGGCGGACTCGATCGCGCTGCGCACCGCCGCGCACTGCTTCGAGGGCAAGGTGTTCTCCGTCGTCTCCTGTTCCACCCTCTCGCCCGGGATGGTGGACCTGATCGCCGGCGACGACCCGCAGGTCCGCAAGCAGCTCGCCCGCCCGCACAGCGCCCTGTCCGGGATCTTCGGTCCGGACGGCCGCCCCGTCACCGAACCGCTGGTGGACGAGGAGGGCATCGTCTACGCCGAGATCGACCTCGGCCGCTGCATCCAGCCCAAGCAGATGCACGACATCGTCGGGCACTACAACCGCTTCGACGTCTTCCGGCTGCACGTGGACAACCGCCCGCTGCGGCCGCTGACGCTCCCCGAGGAGGAGGCATGACCAGCCCCGAGGGCACCCCTGGCCACAACGCTCACGACGACGACCGGATCGGCCGGTCCCGGGTCACCGACAGCCCCGAGCTGCTGACCTACTACAAGGAGTTGGCCGAGCACGAGGCGGGCGCCCTGTGGACGGTCGCGAACGAGATCGAACCCTGGTACCCGCAGCCGAAGTCCGTCCCGGTGCTCTGGCGCTACGCCGACCTCCGCCCGCTGGTGCGCAAGGCGCTGCCGCTGGTGAAGGCCGACGACGCCGGCCGCCGGGTGGTGATGCTGGTGAACCCCGGCCGCCGCGAACTGAGCGCCGCCGTCGGCCTGTTGTACACCGGCCTGCAGATCATGGGGCCCGGCGAGGCGATGACGGCGCACCGCCACCAGGCCTCCGCGCTGCGCTTCGTCCACGAGGGCACCGGTGCCTGGACCGTCGTGGACGGACAGAAGCTGAAGGTCGGCCCGCGCGACTTCGCGATCACCCCGAACAACACCTGGCACGAGCACGGCAACGAGGCCGACGACGCCCCGGTGATCTGGCAGGACGGCCTGGACATCCCGCTGGTCAACACCCTCGACGCCAACTTCTACGAGGTCCACCCGGAGCTGTACCAGCGACCGGGGCCGGTCATCGGCTCCTCGCTGCTCAGCTACGGCGGCAACCTGCTGCCGTACGGCGTCGAGAAGTGGAGCAGGCCGTACTCTCCGCTGCTCGGCTGGCCCTGGGAGCCCAGCTACCACGCGCTGCGCCGGCTCGCCCGCGCCAGCGAGGGATCGCCCTACGACGGCGTGATCATGGAGTACACCAACCCGGTCACCGGCGGCCCGG
The DNA here is from genome assembly GCF_042798815.1 of Kitasatospora sp. NPDC057738. Classification (NCBI taxonomy): domain Bacteria; kingdom Bacillati; phylum Actinomycetota; class Actinomycetes; order Kitasatosporales; family Streptomycetaceae; genus Kitasatospora; species Kitasatospora sp. NPDC057738. The sequence continues at coordinate 170,947 of NZ_JBHVJT010000001.1, forward strand.
TGATGCCGACCATGTCCGCCCACCTGCAACTGCTGCGCCCGGGCCAGGCCACCCGCGCCCACCGGCACACCGGCTCGGTGGTGTACACCGCGGCCAAGGGACGCGGCGCCTCGGTGATCGCCGGACAGCGCTTCGCATGGCGGCAGGGCGACATCTTCGTCGTCCCGTCCTGGGCCTGGCACGAGCACGAGAACCTCGACCGGGGCGAGGACGCCTGCCTGTTCTCCTTCAACGACTTCCCGGTGATGCACGCGCTCGGCCTCCACCGCGAGGAGGCCCACCCGGACGGGCAGCAGCCCACCGTCACCACCGCCTGACCAGGAGCCCCACCACCATGCACCTGCTGACCTTCCGCACCGACGACGCCGACCCCGCCGGCCGCACCGAGGACGACGGCCGTGACGACACCCCGCGCCTCGGCGCCCGGATCGACGGCGACCGGGTCGTCGACCTGACCGCCCTCGCCACCGCCGCCGGGGTCCGACTGCCCCCCGACCTCCTCGGGTTGATCCGAGCCGGAGAGCCGGCCCTGGCCACCGTCCGCGACCTGCTGGCCGGGGCCCCGGCCGGCCGGCCGATGGCCGAGGTCTCGCTGTGCGCGCCACTGCGCCCCGGCAAGATCGTCGGCGTCGGCCTCAACTACGTGGAGCACGTGGCCGAGTCGCACCGCACCCTGGACACCGACCGCGAACTGCCCGACCGGCCGGTGCTGTTCGGCAAGCCCTCGACCGCCGTCACCGGCCCGGGCGGCCCCATCCTGCACAACGCCGACCTCACCAAGCAGCTCGACTGGGAGTGCGAACTCGCCGTGGTGATCGGCGCACCGGCCTTCCGGGTGGCCGAGGCGGACGCGCTGCGGCACGTGTTCGGCTACAGCATCGTCAACGACATCAGTGCCCGGGACCAGCGCCGCTCCGGCCAGTGGTTCTTCTCCAAGGGCCAGGACAGCTACGCGCCGTTCGGCCCGGTCGTGGTGACCGCCGACGAGATCCCCGACCCGCAGCGGCTCGACCTCTCGCTGAAGGTCAACGGCGAGCTGCGGCAGGACTCCAACACCCGCCACATGCTGTTCGGCGTCGCCCGGCTGATCGCCGACATCTCCTCCGGCGTCACCCTGGAACCGGGCGACGTGATCTCCACCGGTTCCCCCTCGGGCGTCGGCGCCGGGATGGTGCCGCCGCAGTTCCTCCGGCCCGGCGACCTGGTCGAGGCCACCATCGAGCGGATCGGCACGCTCGCCAACCCGGTGATCGACGCCCGCTGACCCGCCCCGGACCGGAAAGGACCGTCCACCCGATGTCCACCTACCGGATCGGCCAGATCGTCCCGAGCTCCAACGTCACCATGGAGACCGAGGTCCCCGCCCTGCTGCGGGCCCGCGAGGCGGTCGCCCCCGAGCGGTTCACCTTCCACTCCAGCCGGATGCGGATGACCAGGGTCACCCCCGAACAACTGCGCGCCATGGACGCCGAGTCCGACCGCTGCGCCGCCGAACTGTCGGACGCCCGGGTGGACGTGATCGGCTACGCCTGCCTGGTCGCCGTGATGGCCACCGGCCCCGGCTACCACCGGCAGGCCGAACGGCGGCTGCACCTGCGCACCGTCCAGAACGGCGCCCCCGCGCCCGTGGTCACCAGCGCCGGCGCGCTCGTCGCCGGGCTGCACGAACTCGGGGCCGCGAAGGTCGCCATGGTCACCCCGTACCTGCGGCCGCTGGCCCGGACGGTGGTCGACTACCTCGCCGCCGAGGGCATCGAGGTGCTCGACCACGCCGCCCTGGAGATCGCCGACAACCTCGACGTCGCCGCCCACGACCCGGCCCTGCTGCCCGCCATCGCCCGCGGTCTCGCCCACGCCGAGGCGGACGCGGTGGTGCTCTCGGCCTGCGTGCAACTGCCCTCGCTGTCCGCGGTCGAGGAGGCCGAGCAGCAGTTGGGCAAGCCGGTGGTCTCGGCGGCCGTCTGCACCACCCACCAGCTCCTGCGGGCCCTCGGCCTGCCCGCCTTCGCGCCCGGCGCCGGACACCTGCTCTCCGGTGCCTACGCGTAGCCTCCCGGGCGCCTTGGAACCGCAGGATTCCGCGCCCTCGGACCGGCACTCTCGTTATGATCGCCACCACCACCGGGGAGGAGGGCCCGCGCATGTCCGAGAACACGTCCCGGCCGAGCTCCCTGATCCACACCGTCTACGGCGAGTTCGTCCGCCGCCTCGGCGGCTGGATATCCATCGCCGACCTGATCGCGCTGCTGGCCGAGCTGGACGTCGACGGCCCGGCCGTCCGCTCGGCGATCTCGCGGTTGAAGAAGGCCGGCACCCTGCTCCAGGAGCGGCGCGCCGGCACGGGGTACCGGCTCGCGCTCGCGATGGAGCCGGTCTTCGAGGAGGGCGACCGGCGGATCTTCCACAGCCTGGAGCCGGCCGAACTCGCCGACGGCTGGGTGGTGGCGGTCTTCTCGGTGCCCGAGTCCGCCCGCGCCCACCGCCACCAGCTGCGCTCCCGGCTGAGCTGGCTGGGCTTCGGCAACGCCGCCCCAGGGGTCTGGCTGGCACCGGCCCGGCTGCTGCCGGACGCCCGTCGGCTGCTGGACCGGCTCGGGCTGAGCGCCTACGTCCATCTGTTCCTCTCCGCCGAGTACGCCGGCTTCGCCGATCTCCGTACGGCAGTGGCGAGTTGGTGGGACCTCCCGGCGATCGAGGCGCAGTACGGGGCCTTCGCCGACGCCTGGCACCCGGCCGCCGAGGAGCTGCGCGGACGGTCTCCGGTCGACCCGGCCGAGGCCTTCCGCGACTACGTGCCGATGCTCACCCGGTGGCGCCGGCTGCCGTACCTGGATCCGGGGCTGCCCGCGCCGCTGCTGCCCGCCGACTGGAACGCGGTACCGGCGCGCGCGGTGTTCACCGAGCTGCACGGACTGCTCGCCGAGCCCAGCCTCCGGTACGTCGAGAAGGTCACCGGACTGTCCCGCCCCCAGGAGCCGCAATGACCGACCCCACCGATCCGGCGATCCGCCCCGCCTCCGCCGCTCCGGCGGCCAGCCCCGCCCCCGCCGACCTGCTGATCCGCGCCGCCACCGTGCACACCCTGGTGCCCGGCGAGCCGCCCCGGCGGGCGGTCGCCGTCACCGGTGGCCGGATCACCGCGCTCTCCGCCGCGCCCGACGGACTGGACGCCCTGATCGGCCCGGGCACCGAGGTGGTGGACGCCCCGGACTCGACCGTGCTGCCCGCCTTCGACGACACCCACACCCACCTGGTCCTGGCCGGACACAGCGTCCACGGCGTGCCCGTCCACCGGGCCCGCGACCTCGCCGGATTCCTCGGCCTGATCCGCGAACGCGCCGCCCGCACCCCCGCCGGGGAGTGGATCCGCACCACGGTCAACTGGCAGGAGGTCCTGCTGGCCGAGCAACGGATGCCCACCACCGGGGAGTTGGACACGGCCACCGCCGAACACCCGGTGCTGGTGCGCCGCGGCGCGTACAACATGGTGCTCAACTCGGCCGCGCTGCGGCTGGCCGGGATCACCGACGCCACCGAGGCGCCGCCGGGCGGCGTGATCGAGCGCGACGAGCACGGGCGGCTCACCGGCCGGCTGATCAACCGGGCGGTCGAGCTGGTCGAGCGGGTGCTGCCGCACCCGACCCCCACGGAGCGGATCGAGGGACTGCGCGCTGCCTCCGCCGACTTCGCCGCCACCGGGATCGGCACCGTCCGCGACTGCCTGGTCCCGGCCGAGGACCTCGACGTCCTGGACGCCGCCCGGGCCGAGGGCGCCCTGGCCGTCCGGGTCCGCGCGCTGGTCTCCGGCTTCGCCGCCCGCACGCCGGCCCAGGTGGACGCACTGCTGGACCGGATGGACGACTGGCGGGCGGCCGGCCGGGACGACGACCGACTGCGGCTCTGGGGCGTCAAGTTCGGGATCGACGGCGGCTTCGAGGCCGGCGCGGTGGAGGAGCCGTACCAGGGGCAGCCCTGCTACCACGGCCGGCTGCTCTGGGAGCCGGACGAGCTGCTCGCGGCGGTGGAGCGGGTGGTCGGGCGGGGCCGGCGGGTCGGCGTGCACGCCTGGGGCGACCGCGGGCTGCGGGTCCTGCTGGACGTCTTCGAGCAGGTGGTCGAGCGCCACCCCGGCCTGCCGCCGGGCACCCTGGTGGTCGAGCACGGCGGCCTGGCCCGCCCCGAGCAGCGGGCGCGGGCGATCGCGCTGGGCATCCCGGTGACGGTCCAGCACCCGCTGCTGCACGACGGCGCGCTCACCCAGCAGCGGGCCTGGGGCGAGGAGCGCACCGCCGCGCTCTTCCCGCTGCGCGAGTGGCTGGACGAGGGCGCGCTGATCACCGGCGGCTCGGACTTCCCGGTCGGCCCGTACGGCGCGATGGTGTCGGTGTGGGGCATGACCACCCGGGACACCACGGCCGGGGTGGTCGGCCCGGAGCACGCGATCGGCCGGTCCGAGGCGGTCGCGCTGCACACCGTGAACGCCGCCCGGCTGACCGGCGAGAGCGCGGTGCGCGGCAGCCTGCGGCCGGGGGCGTTCGCCGACCTCACGGTGTGGCCGGTCGATCCGCTGGATCCGTCGGCCTGCCCGGTGGACGCGCTGCGCGAGCTGCGCCCCGCCCGTACGGTGGTCGACGGCCTTACCACCCACCGCGCCTGACGGTCCGTCAGGCCGCGGCGAGCTCCCGCAGGTCGATGCCGCGGTGCAGCGCGCGCAGGTCCTCGTGCAGCGTGGACGGCGGAACGGCGAGCACCCCGCAGCGGGCCCGGTTCACACAGCGCCGGGCGATCGAGCGGCGCGTCAGCCCGCGCAGCCTGACCCGCAGGCCGCCCTGCTCGCCGGTGCTGACCACCAGCAGGTCGCCCGGGCGGTCGGCCAGCCCGGTCAGCACCGTCGCGACCTCGCCGCGCACGACCAGCGGCTGCACCGGCACCCCGATCGGCAGTCCGCCGAAGGCCTGCTCCAGCGCGCTCTCCATCCGCGCCTCGGCGAGTTCCTGCCAGGCGCGCAGCAGCGGCGGGCAGGGCCGGGCGCGGTAGCTGCGCTCACCGCCGACCGGCGTCCAGGCGAGCACCGGCACCAGGACGGCCCCCCGGGCCCGGGCCTCCTCGGCCGCCCGGTGCAGGGCGGTCAGGCTGTGCAGTGAACCGCTGACTCCGACGATGACGCGGGCGCCGTCCGACATGATCCTTCACTTTCCGATGCCAAAACTCTTCAATGTCTGCGATTAGATTGCCACATCCCTCTTTTAGCCTGCAAATCGAAGGCATTCACTGAATATCACCTTGCATCGCCCGGCATATCCATGCCCTGGCCGCCACTCGGGCGGGCCTCCTGGAGCAACCCCCAGGTGAAGTCGGCCTCGAACGGGCGCAGCCGTCCATCGGCATCCGGGACCGCGAAGTCCAGCCGGAACCTGGTCGGCGCACTGCCCTCGCGCGGCACCGCGGACGGAAACGCGGCCCCGACGTCGCCCACCACGCAGCTCCACGGCGCGAGATCGGCCGGCGTGCGCAGCGCGGGCACCGGGGAGCCCGCCGCCCGCACCAGCCACTCGTTCAGCAGCGGCCCACCGGTCTCAGCCGGGCCGAGCAGGATCTCGAAGCGCAACTCGGGCCAGAGCGGCAGCGCCCACTGGCGCACCACGCAGTCGAGATCCCCGATCCGACGCGGCACACTCGCCCCGGCCGGTCCGAGCACGGCCGCGTACCGGGCCGCGCCGCGCGGGAAGCCGGGCGCGCGGACCATCGCCTGCCAGCGCTTGTTGGCCTCCCGCATCGAGGCCCGGGTGGCGCCGAGCCGCCGCACCGCCCCCTCCACCAGCCCGGGCTGGAAATCGGCCATCCGACGCAGCAGCACCAGCTGGAACTCGGTGACCCCGAAGCCGTTGATCGCCATGTCCGAAGCCTAGACGGGAGCGGGGAACCGGCCGCTAGACCCTACTCGGAGGATCGGCGCTCGGAGCCTCCCGTCTACCGGTCGCCCGTGCCGCCTGACAACGGTCTCCGGCCACCGCCGGACGAAGCTGCGCCGAACGGACGCCCCCGCCGACCGTCGATCGCCGTAGCGGCCCTCCTCCACCGCCGGGGAACACGCCCCGGCGTCGCAGGCCCGGCGAAGATCCACAAGGCGCGGCCCGAAACCCTCCAGTCATTCGAGCACATGTTCGAATCGAGGCGTACGCTGACCCCATGCACGGCACCGTCCACCTCCAGCCCTCGCTGTTCGACGACGCGGACCGCGGCGGCCTCCGCCTCGGCCCGCTCACCGGCCTGCGGCGGCAGCCGCTCGGCGACGGCGCCTGGCTGGACCTGCTCCCGGGCTGGCTGCACGGAGCCGACGAGCTGTTCGAACAACTGGCCGCCGAGGTGCCGTGGCGGGCCGAGCAGCGCGAGATGTACGAACGGACGGTCGACGTCCCGCGCCTGCTGGCCTCCTACCCCGCGCAGGCCGAACCGCCGCACCCGGTGCTCGGCCTGGCCCGGACGGCGCTGAGCCGGCACTACGCCCAGGAGCTGGGCGAGCCGTTCCGCACCCTCGGCCTGTGCTACTACCGGGACGGCCGGGACAGCGTGGCCTGGCACGGCGACCGGATCGGGCGCGGCGCCCGCGAGGACACCATGGTGGCGATCCTCTCCGTCGGCGAGCCGCGCACCCTGGCGCTGCGGCCCCGGTCCGGCGGCGGGCCGGTCGTCCGCCACCCGCTCGGGCACGGGGACCTGGTCGTGATGGGTGGCTCCTGCCAGCGCACCTGGGAGCACGCGATCCCCAAGACGGCCCGCCCGGTGGGCCCTCGGATCAGCGTCCAGTTCCGGCCGCACGGAGTGTCCTGATCCCCCGCTTGCCGCGCACCCGCCGGGCGCGGAGGCTGGCGGGTGGGGCCGGTGGCGACGAACACCGAACGCCGAACACCGAACGCCGGGCACCGGGCACCGGGCACCGGGCACCGGGCACCGGGCCCGCCAGGAGGGTCGCATGCCGAAACCGGGCAACTACCGCGCCGGGGTGCCGTGCTGGGTCGTTCTCACCACGCCGGACACCGCACGGGCAGAGGCCTTCTACGGCGCGCTGTTCGACTGGGAGTTCGTTCCGACCGGCCCCGCCGAGGCGGTCGCCACCCGGTACGGCGCCCAGGTCGCGGCCGTCGAACGGGCCCGGCCGACCGACCCGCCCGCCACCTGGACCACCTTCCTCGCCTGCCCCGATCCGTCGCGCACCCTCGCCGCGGTCCGGGCCGCCGGCGGCCGCCTCGCCCGTGAGCCGTACGAGGTGCCCGAGCAGGGCCGAGCCGCGCTCGCCGTCGACCCGCTCGGCGCCCGCTTCGGACTCTGGCAGGCCGGCACCATCGACGGCGCCGGCCTGGTCGACGAACCGGGCGCGCTCGCCTGGAACGAGCACCTCTCCCCCGCCCCCGACGCCGCCCGGGCCTTCTACCACCGGGTCCTCGGCTACGGCTACGACCGGCCACGGGAGGGACACACCCTCGCCCGGGTGGCCGGCCTGCCCGCGTGCAGCATCGGCCCCGCCGGCCCGGGCGCGGAGGCGCGCTGGCTGGTCCACTTCGCGACCGGGGACACCGACCGTACGGCCGACCGGCTGCGCGCCCTCGGCGGCACGGTCGTCACCGGTCCGGCGCCGGCGCCGTTCGGCCGCACCGCGCTGGTCCGGGACGACGCCGGCGCGGAGTTCGTGCTGGTCGCCGTCCCGACCCGGGACTCCGCGGCGGCGGCCTGAGCCCGCCCCGGCCGAACCCGCCACCGATCCACCCGTCCGCACACCCGCACACCCGCACACCCGCACACCCGGACCCGGAGCGTCCCCCTCCAACCCGTCAAGTTGCCTTCCTGGCAAGACCGTTCGGCACACTCACCGGATTCCCGAGGACGACCGACCCGCCGAACCCGCTGTCCGTTGCGACCGCTACCGTGCTGCCATGAGTTCCTTCCTGCGCGCGTACCTGGTCGACCCCGCGGAGCTCCGTGTCCGCGTCGGCAGCGGCAACGACGGGGCGCTCGACGAGGCCCTCGCATACTTCGGCCCGTCCCTGGACAGGTCCGACGAGCACTTCGCCGACGAGATCGCGCAGGGCGCGCCGACCGCCCTGGAGGCGCTGCGCGCCGTGGTGCACGGCGGGCCCTTCTCCGCGGACGCGGACCACGCCTTCCAGTACGGCTACGCGTACCGGCGGCTGTGCTGGCTCGTCGGGCAGCCCCTGGAGGTCGACTCCTTCGGACCCTTCCGGGGCAACTGGCTGGAGGTGGTCGACGACGGCCTGAAGGCGTACGGGATCACGGCCGTCTCGGTCGCGGACTTCCAGTACGGCGGCGGCCTTCCCGCCGAACTGCCGTCCTGCGACGTGCCGTCCTGCAGCACCTGGCCGGCCGAGGACTGCCGGAGGGCGCTGGAGCAGTTCGAACGGGCCGAGCGCGAGGGCCGCGCCCCGGCGCCGGAGCGCGAGGTGGCCGAGGCCGTCGCGGAGGTCGTCGGCTGGCTCCGGCTCGCGCAGCGCCGGAAGGGTGCCGACGTCGTCGGCTTCGTCTCCTGAACCGCCGGCCTCCTGACCTCCCGACCGGCTGAGCCGCTCGGGCCCGGACGGCCGGGGGAGTCCCGCCGACGGCGGGACTCCCGGGTGCGCGGCCTCGGCGGACGTCAGTCCTTCACCGCGCCGGCCAGTCCGGAGACCAGCTTGCGCTGCACCGCGATGAAGAAGATCAGCACCGGCACGGTCATCAGCGTGGACGCCGCCATGATGCCGCCCCAGTCGTTCTCGTCCGGCTTGAAGAAGACCAGCAGCGCCGAGGGCAGCGTCTGGTTCTGGGTGGCGCTGATGATGAAGGTCTTGGCGAAGACGAAGTCGTTCCACGCCGCGATGAAGGAGAACACGCTGGTCGCGGCGAGTCCCGGCGCCACCAGCGGCAGCAGGATCCGCCACAGGATGCGGGTCCGGCCCGCCCCGTCGATCTGCGCCGCCTCCTCGATCGAGACCGGGACGGCCGCGACGAAGCCGCGCATCATCCAGATCCCGAACGGCAGCGAGAACGCCAGCTGCACCAGGACCAGCGAGGCCAGGGTGTTCAGCCCCACGCCCGGGGCGAACCGCCCGGCGTCGCGGAACATGAAGAACAGCGGGATGGTCAGCGCTTCGACCGGGATCATCTGGGCGATCAGGAACATCACCATGATGGTGGTCCGGAACTTGAAGCGGAACCTGGTCACGGCCACCGCCGCCAGGAAGACCACGATCGCCGACAGCACCACCACCGACAGCGCGACCACCAGGCTGTTCACGAAGTAGCGGCCGAATCCGTCGACGCTGAGCACCTGCCGGAAGCTCTCCAGCGTGGGGTGGGCGGTCCACGGCCTGGGGTCGAGGGACTGGATCTCGCCCTTGGGCTTGAAGGCCGAGAGCACCATCCAGAAGATCGGGAACGCGGTGACCACGGCCAGCACGATCGCACCGGTGTTGGCGGCCAGCCGCCAGCGGCCCCGGGCGTTCCGGCCGCGGGTGCTCCGACCACGGGGGTTCCGGCCGCGGGCGTTGCCGGCCGGCTTCACGGCGGCCGGCTTCACGGCGGCCGGGGAGGAGTTCGCCGGGCTCACAGTTCGTTCCCCGTCCGTCGCAGCGTGCGGATGTACAGGACCGTCGGGATCACCAGGATCAGCAGCATGATCACGCCGATCGCCGCGCCCAGCCCGTACTGCGAGGAGGCGAACGCCTTCTGGTACGCGTACACGTTGAGCACCAGGTTCTGGCCGGCGATGCCGCCGCCCTCGGTCATCACATAGATCTGGGTGAAAACCTTGAAGTCCCAGATCACCGACTGGATGACCACGATGGTCAGGATCGGCCGCAGCATCGGCGCGGTGATCCGGCGGAAGGTGGTCCAGGTGTTGGCGCCGTCCAGGGCGGCCGCCTCCATGATCTCCTCCGGGATCGCCCGGATGCCCGCGTAGAGGGTGACCATCACGAACGGGTAGGAGTGCCACACCACCACGGCGCCGACGATCAGGAACGCCGTCCACTTGTCGTAGAACCAATTGAACTCGTGGAAGCCGGAGAGTCCGAGCCCCTCCAGGGTGTGGTTGACCAGACCGAGGTTGGTGTCGAACAGGAAGCTCCACACCGTCGAACCGGTCATCGCCGGCGCCGCCCAGGCGGCCATCGCCGCGGTGGTCAGCACCAGCCGCGGCCACCGGCCGACCTTGGTGAGCAGCACCGCGAGGGTGGCGCCGACGGCCAGGGTGGCGACCACGCAGAACGCGGCGAAGCCGATGGTCTGGAACAGCACCGTCCAGAACTGCTCGTCCTCCAGGATCTTCGTGTAGTTGCCGAAGCCGACGAAGGAGGTCGGGACGCCGCCGGAGGCCTGGGCCTGCCCGAAGTCGAGGACGGACAGCAGGCCCAGCTGGTAGATCGGGTAGGCGACCAGCGGGATCAGGATGACCGCGGCCGGCAGGAGCAGCAGCAGCGGGGGCCGCCGGCGCCGGCCGCCCGGGGGTGCGGCCGGCGCCTTTCCCCCACGGCGCCTCTGCGGGGAAGGCGGCGCCGGGGCGGTCGAGGTGGATACGGACACGTGCGGGACCTGCTCTCTGAGACGAACCGGGAGGGGGGCCGTCCGTGCGCGGCCGGTGGCCGACGGTGCGGTGTGCCTGCGGCCGACGGTGCGGTGCCGACGGTGCGGTGCCGGCGGCTCGGGGCCTGCGGCGGCGCGGTTCGGGTCACCGCGCACGGGGCGCGGTGGCGGTGGCGCGCCGCCGCCGGCGGCCGGCCGTCAGTGCGCGGCGAAGGCCGAGGAGATCTGCGCGGCGGCGTCGGCCGAGGCCTTGGCCACGTCGGCCTTGCCGGTGACGACCTGCTGGAGCATCGTCGGGATCACCGACTGGGCGTCGATCTGCGCCCACGCCTGGTCGAGCGGGACGAACCTGGTGCCGGCCGCGATGGTGTCGGTGAAGGGCTTCAGGAACGCGTCCTTCGCCGCCACCTTGCCGCTGACGGACTTGAGCGTCGGCAGGTTGCCCATCGCGTCGTACATCTGCTCCTGGTACGCGGGGCTCGCCAGCAGCTCGGCGAACTCGACGGCCAGCGTGCGGTGCTTGGCCGCCTTCATCACGCCCAGGTTGTTGCCGCCGGCGAAGGCCGGGGCGATCGAGCCGGGCTTCTCACCGGGCAGCGGCACCACGCCGTACTTGCCCTTGACCGCGCCCGCGTCCACCTTGCCGCGGTTGGAGTTGAGCAGCACCGCCATCGCCGACTTGCCGGCCGCGAACAGGTCCACGGTCTTGCCACCGGTCAGGTCCGCGCACTGCTGGGCGGGGCAGCCGTCCGCGCCGAACAGGTCGGTGTAGCGCTTGATCCCGGCCTGCGAGGCGGGCGAGGCGATCGCCGCCTTGAACGCGGCGCCGTCCTTGGCGGCGATGTCGCCGCCCGCGTCCCAGACGAAGGGCAGCGCGGCGAAGGTGTACTTGCCGCCGACGGCGATGCCGAAGGTGTCCGGGTGCGCGGCGTGGATCTTCTGGTTGGCGGCGACCAGCTCGGCGTACGAGGTCGGCGGGGTGAGGCCGGCCTCGGTGAACAGGTCGGTGCGGTAGTACAGCGCGCGCACGCCGACCCACCAGGGCAGGCCGTAGGTCTTGCCGTCCACCACGGCGGTCTTGGCGATCGCCGGGTCGAGGTCGCCCTTGTCCTGCCACTTGTCCAGGTCGGCGGTGATGTCGGCGAGGCCGCCGGCGGCGACGTAGCCGGGCAGGTCGGTGTTGCCGAACTCGACCAGGTCGGGGGCGCTGTTCGGGTCGTTGAAGGCGCCCTTCATCTTGGCGGCGCGGGCCGAGGCGTCGGTGTCGATGTAGCTGACGTTGACGGTGGCGCCCTGGTGGGAGGCCTGGAACTCGGCCACGGCCTTGGAGATCACGGCCTCCTTGGCCGCGTTGCCGGCCTCGTTGTACAGCCAGACCTGCACGGTGCCGGTCCGGTCGTCGGCGGCCTTGTCGCTCGCCGGCGCGGCGGTGCCGGGGGCACAGGCGGTGGCGGCCAGGCAGCCGGCGGCGAGCACGGCGGCTGCGGCGGTCCGTCCGATGAGTCGCATGGTGGAGACCTCCCCTCCCGACAGCTGCCGCCGAGACGTCCGCCGCCGGGGACGGGCACGTCGAAGCAGGCCCTGACCGGGGCCGATGGTGGGTGAAGTGGTGGGGGTACGGCAGGGCGCAGCGCTCGGGTGGGGCGTCGTCGCCTGCTCGATGGCAGGGACGTTAGGCGGGGCCGATCGGCGCCAACAAGAGGGAGTTGGTGAAAGTTTTGCACTGCACAACGTTGTATCGAAGATGCGGCGATCGGGTCGCGAACGGGTACGTTCTGACAACCGCCGCCGACCTGCGGGGGAACACCGGCAGAACGACACCAGGGAACGGACCCATGACGGAGACGGCGCCCAAGAAACCCGCCACCGAACGCAACCAGTCCTCCTCGCTGCGCCGCGCCCTCGCCGTCCTCGGCTACGTCCGCGACCACGGCGACCGGCGCGGCGTCCCGCTCGCCCAGCTCGCCGACGGCCTCGGCCTCAACAAGAGCACCGTGCTGCGACTGGCCGGCCCCCTGCTGGACGAGCACCTCCTCGACCGGGACCGCGAGACCGGCTGGTTCCGGCTCGGCCACGGCTCGCTGCGGCTCGGTCAGGCCTACCTGACCACCCTCGACCTGCGCAGCGTCGCCGCCGAGCACCTGCGCCGGCTCCAGCGCGAGGCCGGCGAGACCGTCCACCTGACCGTCTGGCAGGCCCCCGGGATCGTCTACCTGGACAAGGTCGAGGACGAGACCAACGTCCGGATGGCCTCCCGGGTCGGCAGCCGGGCTCCCGCCTACTGCACCGCCACCGGAAAGGCGATCCTGGCCTGGCTGCCCGAGGAGGCCGTCGCCGAGGTGGTCGCGGCCGGGCTGCGCCCGGTCACCGCCTGGACCATCGCCGACGAGCCCCGGCTCCGCGCCGACCTCGCCCGCATCCGCGCCCGCGGCTACTCGATCGACGACCGCGAGAACGAGCCCGAGGTCCGCTGCGTCGCCGCCCCGATCTTCGACCACACCGGCGAGGTCACCGCCGCCCTCTCCGTCTCCGGCCTCACCTCACGGATGACCGCCGCCCGGGTCCGCGCCCTCGGCCCGGTCGTCGCCCAGGTCGGGCTGCGGATCTCCCGCGAACTCGGCTCCGACCGCCAGCCGTCCTGAACGCCGGGCCGCTGCCGGCCCTCGCCCGGCCGCTGCCCGGCCGCAGTCAGGCCGTTGCCCGGCCGGGGTCCTGCCCCGGAAACGCGGACAGGGCCCGGCGCCGTTTCCACGGCACCGGACCCTGTCCGATTTCGGAGCGCCAGGCCCGGGTCGCACGGACTCTTCCTACTGAAAGTAGGACGTGCTCTGGTAGCACCACTGACGCCTGAGGAGGAATCGCTCCCTCGCAACGAGAAGTACAGTACCAGCTCCGTGATCATTCAACGAATCGGAGGGAAATCCCGGATGACGAACGCTCGACTCCGGACGGTTCCGTACACCGCCGGACGACTGACGGACATCCACCTTCCGGCCTCCGGCACCACCGGGCCGGCCCCCGTCGTGCTGCTCTGGCACGGCAACGGCCCGAACGAGCGCGATGTGCTGCGGCCGTTGGCCCAGGAGGCCGCCGGGCTGGGGCTGCTGGTGCTCGTCCCGGACTGGGACGCCACGCAGCCGGACGGCGGCAGTGCCGAACTGCTCGCCTCGCTGGACCGGGCCCGCCCGATCGCCACCGAGTACGGCGGGGACCCGAAGCGCCTCGTCCTGGCCGGCTGGTCGATGGGCGGCCGCGAGGCGATCGCGGTGGCCACCCACCCCGACACCCCCGCCGAACTGCGCCCCGCCGCCGCGGTCGGCATCGCCTCCCACTACTCGACCAGGGCCGTCACCACCGGCGAGGCCCCGCTCGACCACCTGGCGGCCAGCCCCTCCCCCGTCCCGCTCCGGCTGGTCCACGGCACGGCGGACGAGATCGTGGACGTCGAGCACACCCGGCAGTTGAGCGCCGCTCTGACAAAGCAGATGTCGGCGGTACGGACCCTCGAACTCCCCACCGACCACGCCGGCGTGGTGATGACCGCCTACCGTCCCGAGGCCCGCCGCTGCCTCCCGGCCACCGATGCCGCCACCCTGGCCGCCGGCCGACGGACCGCCGCCGTCCTCGCCGAGGCGGCCGGACTGTCGTAGGCCCGTCCTCGGGCTCCCGCCCGCGGGGCCGCGCGGGCCGCTAGCCGTTCCCCGCCGCCGGCTCCCGCGGCCCGCGGCCGCGTTCCAGCGCCTCCAGGTCGCGCTGCAGCGGTGGGCGCGGGACGGCCAGGACCGGGCAGGTGGCGTGCCGCACGCAGTAGGCGGTGACCGAGGGGTGCACCAGCCGGGCGAGGCGGCCGCGCTCCCGGCCGGCGCCGAGGACGAGCAGGTCCCCGGGCCGGTCGGCGCACCGCACCAGCGTGTGGCCGGTGTCGCCGCGAACGGTCTGGCAGCGCAGGCGGACACCCGCGTAGCGTCCGGCGAAGGCCTCGTCGAGGGCCTGCCGCAGCCGGGCCACGGCGGCGTCGCGGCCGGCCTCGATCACCGGCGGGCACGGGGTCCGGCGGTAGCCGAGTTCGTCGCCGGGCGGGGTCCAGCAGAGCACCGCGAGCACCTCGACGTCCGTCCGGCGGGCCTCGGCCACCGCGTGGTGCAGCGCGGCGAGGCTGCCGAGCGAGCCGCTGATGCCGACCACGATCCGGCCCTCGTCGGTACCACTGTCCGCCATGGCTCCGCCCCTGCCTCTCCGTCCGGCCGCGCGCGGATGCCCTGGTGCCAAGGTGCCCGGATGCCAAGGTGCCCGGATGCCAAGGTGCCCGGGTGCCCGCGCACCGGACGGCCCTGGCCCTTGCTGCGCCGGACCGCGCCGAACCGCGCCGATTTCACCCCAGCAAAGCGGTCCGCGCCCGTACGGCACCGGCCCGTTGACGCGGCTCTGACGTGGAGCCCGCCGTTCCGTACGCGTCCCTGACGCCGCGCGGGCGAGGCGCGCTCAGCGCTCCGGCGACTCCGGCCGCTCCGGTTGCTCCGGTTGCTCCGGCGACCCCGCCTCCCAGAGGTCCGCGAACATCCGGTCCAGGTGCTCCTCCCCGATCGGCGGGACCGGCAGCGGGTGGGCGGCCCGGGCGCGGAAGCCGTCGAGCAGGAGGGCGAGGTAGCGGCGCCAGAGGTCGGGGCGCAGCTCGGTGGCGGCGGGCAGGGCACGGCAGAGCGGGCCGAGGAGGAAGAGCAGGTCCATGGTGACCACGTCGCGGCGCATGGTGCCCTGTTCCTGGGCGCGGGCGATCAGGACGCCGACGGTGGCGGCGTGCCGGCGGCTGATCTCGATCATTCCGGGGATGGCCGGGATGGCCTGGGTGACCAGGTCGTTGATGCCCCGGTCGGCGGCGACCAGCTCGAAGATCCGCCCGAAGTACCGTTCGAGGCCGCTCCAGGCGTCCTCGGCGGCGAGCGCCTCCTCGCCCGCGGCGGCCAGACCGCCCCCGGCGTCCTCGAACACCTCGGCGATCAGCGCCTCGCGGGTCGGGAAGTGCCGGTAGAGGGTGGCGTTGCCGACGCCGGCCTCCTTGGCGATCTGGTCCAGCGGCACGTCGAGGCCGTGCCGGGAGAACATGTCGCGGGCGGCGGCGAGCAGCTGGTCGCGGTTGCGCTGCGCGTCCCGCCGGAGCCGCCCCGGGGGGTTCGCGCTGCTCGGTGGTGCCATGCCCCGACCCTAGCAAGCGCCGGGCTCGCCCACCGGGCACCGCCCACCAGCCCCGCCGAGCCGCTCAACTACCCTGTGGGGTCGACGAGATGGACGGTACGCAGGCGCAGAACGGTGCGCCTGCACGAAGGGGGCGACCAAGCGATGGCCACGGTGACGGAGCTGCGGTACTACCCGGTCAAGGGCTGCGCCGGGGTGACGGCCGCGCAGGCGGAGCTCACCCGGGCCGGGCTGGCCCATGACCGGGAGTTCATGGTGGTGGACGAGGAGGGCGTGTTCCGCTCCCAGCGCCGGGACCCGGTCCTGGCCACCGTCCGCCCGGCGGTGACGCGGGACGGCCGCTCACTGACGCTGACCGCCGCCGGCATGGAGCCGGTGTCGGTGACGGTGGACACCGAGGGCCCGCGCCGCGAGGTGCGGATGTTCGATCTGCCGTTCCTCGGCATCGATCAGGGCGAGGAGGCCGCCGACTGGCTGTCCGAGGTGCTGGGCTCGCGCGGCCGGCTGGTCCGGGTACCGCCGGAGCACGACCGGGTGACCACCGGACTGACCCCGGGCACCTCGGGCTATGCGGACAGTTGCGCCGTGCTCCTGGTGTCGCATTCCTCGCTTGAGCACTTCAACGAGCTCTCCGACGCCCGGCCGGTGCCCATGGACCGGTTCCGCGCGAACCTGGTGGTGGACGGCTGGACCGAACCGCACACCGAGGACCTGGCCCGCAGGATCGAGGTGGGCGGGGCCGAACTGGGCTACGCCAAGCTGGCGATCCGCTGCGCCGTGACGACGCTGGACCAGTCCAGCGGCACCAAGGCGGGGCCGGAGCCGCTGCGCACCCTGGCCCGGTACCGCCGGGCGGCTGCGGGCGGGGTGGCGTTCGGCAGCAAGTTCGCGGTGCTGCGGCCCGGCACGCTGCGGGTGGGGGACGAGCTTACGGTGGGCGCCTGGGGGCCGTCCGAGCTCTGAGCCCGGCGCGGCCGTCGCCGCGGCGACCTCGGTCTCGGTCTCGCTCTCGGTCTCGACTTCGGCTTCGGCTCCGACTTCGGCTTCGGCTTCGGCCTCGGCTTCGCGCTCGGCAGTCGGCCCGGCCGCACGGCGGTGACCTCGGCGGGGAAGCGGGCCGGGGCCACCGTCGTGCCGGAAGCGTTCCGGGACGGTCGGTCAGTGGAGGTTCAGCAGGTCTGGTCGATCAGGGAGAACGTGGCGTAGTGGTCGCCGGTGTAGTAGTCCTCCTGGTAGGACCGGCCGGTCACGATCCGGCGGGCGCCGCGGGTCGGGGAGCCCGGGGTGATGACGGTGTACTCGTGGTAGTAGCCGTAGGACTCACCGGGCAGGACGCCCTCCCGGTTCTGGAAGACCACACCGTCCTGGGAGTAGGGGAAGGGGCCACCGGAGGCGATCAGGTCGAGGGTGTCGGCGGCCTGCGACGGGAGGGCGGAGAGGCAGACCGTTCCGCTCACGTCGGCGTGCGCGTCGGTGGCGACGGCGACCGGGGCGAGGGTCATCAGGGCGACGGCGGTGACGGCGGCGGCGCGGGACTTCCACGCGCGTAGAGTGCGAGTCATGCCCCTCAGTGTGGCGGGACACCGTCAACTCTGGAAGCCTTCGGAAAAACTATTAACCAGTGAGTAACCCCCCTTTACCTGCGCAGACTTGAGCCGTACGCCGACCACCGCACCCCGCCCCCGGGGCCACCCGCACGACGCCCACGAACCGCCCGGCCGACACAAGGGTCGACCGTCATCGAACTCAAGCCGGAGCTGTCCCGCCCGGACCGCGCCGCATAGAGTGCCCCGTAGCGTGGCGGATCACGGCAAGGCCGGAACGATCTCTGACGGGGTGGGCATGGGTACGGGCTCGGGCACGGCACTGACGGCCCACCAGCTGATCGGACTGCTGGTCGACCCCGACGGCTTCCGCAGCTGGGACGAGCCGCCGGCCGCCGACCGGGCCGACCCCGGCTACCGCGCCTCGCTCGACCGCGCCCGTGAGCGCACCGGCCTGGACGAGGCCGTCCTCACCGGCCTCGGCCTGATCGGCGGCCGGCCGGTCGCCCTCATCGCCTCCGAGTTCGGCTTCCTCGGCGGCTCGATCGGCGTCGCCACCGCCGAGCGGATCACCCGCGCCGTCGAACGCGCCACCGCCGAGCGGCTGCCGCTGCTCGCCCTGCCCGTCTCCGGCGGGACGCGGATGCAGGAGGGGTCGGCGGCCTTCCTCTGCATGCTGCGGATCACCGCCGCCGTCCAGGCGCACCGCGCCGCCGGCCTCCCCTATGTCACCTATCTGCGCAACCCCACCATGGGCGGGGTCTTCGCCTCCTGGGGCACGCTCGGGCAGCTGGTCCTCGCCGAGCCGGGCGCCCGGCTCGGCTTCCTCGGCCCGCGGGTGTACGAGGAACTGCGCGGCGTGGAGCTGCCGCCGGACGTCCAGCGGGCCGAGACGCTCGCCGGCCAGGGGCTGGTGGACGCCGTCGTGCCGCCGCAGGAGCTGCGCGAACTGCTCCGCCGCGCGCTGACCGTGCTCGCCGCCGCACCGCCGGCCCCTTCCACCGGCCCCGAGTCCGCGCCTGCTCCCGAGCCCGAAACCGAGCCCGAGCCCGAAACCGACCCGGACGCCCCCGGACACCCGGACGCCTGGGACTCCGTCCGCCGCACCCGTCGCCCCGACCGCCCGGGCGCCCGCGAACTGCTGCGGCACACCACCGAGGAGCTGGTGCTGCTGGACGCCCCCGGCGGGCGCGGCGGCGCGCTGGTCCGGGCACTGGCCGTGCTCGGCGGGCGGCCAGTGCTGGTCGTCGGCCAGCAGCGGCAGACCCCCGAGCACGAGCGCCCCTTCACCGCCGCCGACCTGCGGGCCGTACGGCGCACCGCGCGCCTGGCCGAACAGCTCGGGCTGCCACTGGTCACCGTGGTGGACACGGCCGGCGCCGAGCTGTCGGCACGGGCCGAGCTGGACGGCATCGCGGTGGAGATCGCCCACTGCCTCACCACCCTGCTCGCGCTGCGCACGCCCGTCCTGGCCGTACTGCTCGGCCAGGGCTCGGGCGGCGGGGCGCTCGCGCTGCTCCCGGCGGACCGGGTGATCGCCGCCGAGCACGCCTGGCTGGCACCGCTGCCGCCGGAGGGCGCCTCGGCGATCGTCCACCGGGACGGCTCGCACGCCGCCGAGCTGGCCCGCTCCCAGGGGATCGGGGCGCGCCACCTGGCCGAGGTCGGGCTGGTCGACGAGGTGGTTCCGGAGCTGCCGGACGCCGCCGAGGAGCCGGAGGCCTTCTGTGCCCGGCTCGGGCAGGCGGTCGGCGCGGCGCTCGGCGCCCTGGCGGCCACCGCCGAAACGGACCGGCTCGCGGCCCGGGCCGCCCGGCACCGTCGACTGGGCGACCTGCGCTAGCCGTCCACCACGGCGGCTCGGCTCCGGTCCCGCCGCGACCGTGTGACACCGGCATCGGCATGGCCGGGGCGGTGTGGCGCCGGTCTCAGCACCACGGTGTGGCCCCGGTCTCAAGGCAGCGTTGATCATCTTCACCCACCGTGCGGCCGCCGGACCGGCGAGTGACGCCCCCCGAGCCCCGGACGGTGAGTGCGCTCACACGTGATCAACGACTACGACGGACGGTAGTGGACACCCCGGCGGCACCCGCGCCGCCCCGACGCTCCCCGCGTTCCCGCAGCTCAGCACCGGTCGGCAGGCTTCGCGCGGCCGGCCCTTCGAATCCACGGCGCCCCGTTCCGTACGACCGCGGGTCGTACCGAGCGGGTCTTGGCGACGGCCGATCCGGTCTGGCAACAATGGCTTCCATCGCCAGCCGCACCGGCTCCTGTCCCGCCGGTGAACGGCTTCCTGATCGCGTCGCACCCCGCAACCGTTCGGCCCTTGTCCGGCCGTGGTCCTGGGCGGGGAGCGACCGGCCCAACCCGATTGAGGTCCTGTTCTTCATGCCCGCTTTCAAGCTCCGCATGCGCACTTCCGCCGCGATTCTCGCCGGCGCCGCCGGTCTGACCGCCCTGGGCGCGGGTGTCCTGCCCGCCACCGCGAACGCCGCCACCGCCTCCCCGCAGGCCATCGCCGCCCAGATCGTCCCGGCCAACCAGCTGGCGTCCTTCAGCCAGATCATCGCCCACGAGTCCAGCTGGAACGTGACCGCGACCAACCCGAGCTCGGGCGCGTACGGCCTGGCCCAGGCGCTGCCGGGCTCCAAGATGGCCACGCACGGCTCGGACTGGAAGACCAACCCGACCACCCAGATCAAGTGGGCGCTGGACTACATGAACACCCGCTACGGCAGCCCGAACGCCGCCTGGAACTTCTGGCAGACCCACCACTGGTACTAAGCCGACCCCGTCGGCCCACCGACCACCGCCCGCCACCTGACCACTCCCCCTCACCCCGGGGGTCGGACAGGGACCACCGGGGTGCCCGAGAGGGCCCGGACCCGCGCGACCCGCGTGGTCCGGGCCCTCTCCTGGTTCTCCGGCGGCGGCCCGGCCCGTGGACCGCGCCCGCCCGGGCCACGGCGTGGGCGCCACGGCGCATGGACCCCCGCGCGCGGACTACGCGCTCCCGGGCTTCGCGGCCGCGGGCTCACGGCGTGCGGGCTTCGCGCTCACGGGCTCACGGGCTCACGGGCTCACGGGCTCACGGGCTCACGGGCTCACGGCGTGCGGGCTACAGCCCGCCGGTGAGCCCGAGCAGCTCGCGCATCCGCGCGTACTTGGCGGCCAGCCGCTCGGCGGTCGCCGGGTCCAGGGTGGCGAGGCGGGCCGGATCGGAGTTGTGCGCCAGGTCCGCGCGCTTGACCAGCAGCGCGCCCGGCGTGGCCAGGATGCGCGCGGTGTACGCCTCGACCGGCTCGTCCGGGCGCCGGGTGAGCGCGTCCACGATCGCCTTGGTCTCCTCCGGCAGCGCGGCCCCGGCCAGCCACTCCCGGCTCAGCCGGTCGTCCTCGACGGTGTCGTGCAGCCAGCCCGCCGCGATCTGCGCCGCACTGCCGCCGCGCGCCGCCGTCCCCCGGGCGACCGCCGCGATGTGCTCGCCGTACGGGTGGCCGTTCTTGTCCACCTGCCCCTGGTGGGCCCGGCGCGCGATCGCCTCCACCTCGGACAGGCTCAGGTACTGGTCCTCCATCGGGCCATCGTAGGCCCGGGCGATCGTCCGGGCTTCGGTTCCTCGGCGCCCGGGCGATCGTCCGGGCTTCGGTCGCTCGGCCCCGCCCCTGCCGGCCGACACCGTCCCGGACGGCCGGTCCTGCTGGCGTGCTCGCGACAGACCCACTGATCGCCGTGCCCGCGGCCACTGGTTTACTGCCCCGGGGGTTCATGGGCTTCGGGGGGTCACCGCGCTCGGAAGTCGGCGCCCCCGACGGGACACCCCCGTCGCACCGGCAGATCCGTCCGAGCGATCCGAGGAACCATGCCAGCCCTGCATCCCCTGCTGTCCGCCTTCGCGCCGATCTGGGCGCTCACCGGCGTCGGCTACGTCGTCGGCCGCGCCGGGCTGCTCGGGCCGCACGCCGAGACGGTGCTCAACCGGTTCGTCTTCCACGTGGCGATGCCGGCCGCGCTGTTCCTGATGATCGCCCGCACCCCGCTGGACCGCTTCGCCAACGCCTCGATGCTCGCCTTCACGGCCGGCACCGCGGTCGCGATCGGCCTCGGGCTGCTCGCCGGGCGGCTGCTGTTCCACCGCAAGCCCGGCGAACTGGCCATCGGCGCGATGGCCTCCGGCTACGTCAACTCGGCCAACCTCGGCATCCCGGTGACCATGCAGGTCCTCGGCGACGCCTCGTTCGTGGCGCCCGTGGTGCTGTTCCAGATCCTGGTGGTCACCCCCGCCGTCCTGGCCGTCCTGGACGGTGGCGCGGCCGGCCGCCGGGCGCTGCTCACCCTGCCCGTCCGCAACCCGATCCTGCTGGCCACCGCGCTGGGCGCGGTCGTGTCGGCGACCGGCGTGCACCTGCCTGCCGAGCTGAATCGTTCCTGCGAACTGCTCGGCGGCGCCGGCGTCCCCACCGCGCTGATCACCCTCGGCCTCTCGCTGCACAACCGCCCACCGGCGGACGGCCGTCCGCGCCGCACCGAGGTCGGGCTGATCGTCGTGCTCAAGACCCTGGTCCAGCCGCTGGTCGCACTCGCCGTGGCCGGCCCGCTGCTCCACCTGCCCGCCCACCAGCTCCTCACCGTGGTGCTGTTCTCGGCGCTGCCCACCGCGCAGAACGTGTACACCTACGCCCGCGAGTACCAGCGGGGCACCGCCCTCGCCCGGGACGCGGTGCTCTGGTCGACGCTCCTGTCGATGGCGACGCTGTCGGTGATCAGCTGGACCCTCGGCCCCGCGTAGTTCCGGCGCGTTCACCTCTCCCTGGCGGCCGACACCACCTCGGTCACGGCCGCCAGGAAGCGCCGGGCCGTGTCCAGCTCCCCCGGCTCGAACCGCCGCATCGCCGCGACCAGATCGCCGATCAGCCCGCCGAAGAAGCCCTCCCCCAGCTCCATCGCCCGCTCCTCCACCAGCAGCCGCACCCGGCGCCGGTCCTGCGGGTCGCGCTCGCGCCGGATCAGCCCGAGCCGCTCCAGCCGGTCCACCAGGCCGGTGGTACCCGCCGAGTTCAGCCCCAGCGCCTCGCCGAGCCGGCCCGGAGTGACGACCTCCCCGGCCCTGGCCGCGTCCAGCAGGTGGATCAGCGCCCGCAGATCGGTCGGGTGCAGACCGTTGCGGGCCGCGAACTCGGCTCCGAACAGGTCGAGTTCGACCGTCAGACCACGCAACAGATGGACCAGCCGCATCGGCTCGGCAACCTCGGACACCCTGTCGTCCTTCCTCGGGGAGGGCATGTGCGACTATTCTCTCGCTCAGCGAGATAATTGCTCAGCGAGATGCTTGTTCAGCGCGATACGTGTTCGGCGAGTGGTTCAGCCGACCCGGCCGCCATCACACCACACCCGCGGAGGCCCCATGTCCGCCCGCACCGCCCCCTTCCTCGCCGCCTACGACGCCCTGCTCGCCCGCTGGCCCGTCCCGGTCGAGGCACTCACCGTCCGCACCGCCCACGGCACCACCCGGATCAACGCCTGCGGCCCCGCCGACGGCCGCCCCCTCGTCCTGCTCCACGGCGGCGGCGCCACCTCCACCATGTGGTTCGCCAACGCCGGCACCTGGGCCGAGGCCGGACACCGCGTCCTCGCCGTCGACCTCATCGGCGACCCCGGCCGCAGCATCCACGACGGCGCCGCCCTCGACGGCGTCCCCGGCCTGCTCGGCTGGCTGGACGCCGTCCTCGACGGACTCGACGTCCCGCGGGCCGACCTCTGCGGCCACTCGTACGGCGGCTGGATCGCCCTGGAGTACGCCCTGCACGCCCCCACCCGGGTCGGCAGGCTCGCCCTGCTCGACCCCACCCAGTGCTTCGCCGGCTTCCGCCCCGGCTACCTGCTGCGCGCCCTCCCCCTCTTCCTGCCCCACCGCACCCCGGCCCGCGCCCGCTCCTACCTCGACTGGGAGACCGGCGACACCCCGCCCCTCGACCCCGTCTGGCGCGAGCTCTACGCCCTCGGCCACGCCGACTTCCCCGCCTCCCCCGTCGTGACCGGCCCCCGCCCCTCCCCCGAACGCCTCCGCGCCCTCACCACCCCCGTCCTCACCCTCCTCGCCGCCCACAGCCGCACCCACGACCCCCACCGCATCGCCCGGACCGCCCGCCGCACCCTCCCCGGAGCAGAGGTCGCCGTCCTCCCGGGCGTCTCCCACCACAACCTCCCCATGGCCGCCGCCCAGGACCTCAACCCCCGCCTCACCACCTTCCTCACCCCCACCCACCAAACCTGACCGCCCCCCACCCACCCCCACGAGAAGTCGCCCCGCCCCCTGTCCCCGAGCCGCCCCGAGGCCGGCGGCACACCCCGCCCGCCCGCGCGAAAAGTCGGCCCACCCGACTTCTCCCGCCACGCACACCTCCACCCACGTCGCCCCGAGGCAGGCGACACACCCACCCCACACCCAAAGTCGGCCCACCCGACTTCTCGTGCTGCAGGGCGGGCTCGTTGAGTGGGCCCTGGGGAAGAGAGCGTCGTGGTTGGTGTCGGATGGCCTGTGGGGCCGGATCGAGCCGCTGCTGCCCGTGCGGCAGCAGCGGCTTCGCAGGATCGGCCGTCCGCGGTTGGAAGACCGGGGCTGTCTGCAGGGGATCCTGTTCGTGCTGCACGCGGGGATCCAGTGGGAGTGGCCGCCGCAGGAGCTCGGCTTCGGCTCGGGCATGACCTGCTGGCGCCGACTACGGGACTGGCGCGAGGCGGGGGTGTGGGACCGACTGCACCAGGCGCTGCTGACCGAACTGCACCGCGCCGGCGAGCTGGACCGGTCGTGGACGGTGATCGACGGCTCGCACCGCCAGGCCCGTCGCGGCGGCCCAAAACGGGCCCGAGCCCGGTCGACCGTGCCCGATCGGGCTCGAAGCATCACGTGATCACTGACGGCCGGGGCACGCCACTGGCCATCACAGTGGTCGGCGGCAACCGCCACGACGTCACCCAGCTCCTGCCACTGCTGGACGCGATCCCCCACATCCGTGGCAGGACCGGTCGTCCGCGTCACCGGCCCCGGCAACTGTTCGCCGACCGCGGCAACGACTTCGACAAGTACCGCCGCCTGCTGTGGAAGCGCGGCATCAAGCCGGTCATCGCCCACCGGGGTGTGCCGCACGGCTCCGGTCGTTCCGGCCAGTCAAAGCCCTCAACCGGGCCCGGAGCAGCCTTCCAGATCACGGACTTGCACGAACTTCCTGGCACGCTCCAGGGTTCGACGGCGCCGAAAGTCGGCCAGGTCGACTTCCGGCGGGCGGGGCCGACCTGGTGGCAGGGCTCGGGGGGCGTTCCGGCGGGGATGGTTGCTCGGGGCGGCTTTGGGTCGCGGCCGCGCCGCTCGCTCGGGTGCCAGGGCGGGGATGGGGCGAAGGTGTGCCGCAGGTGAACCGGGCGAGCATCCGCCGGGCCGCGCGCAGCACCGGCGGCGGGCGGGCTTTCTTGACGAGCACGGGTTCGGCGCGCGAGGGTCGCCGGCCGTCGCCGGGGCGGGAGGGTTGGGCCATGAGGTGCACCGGTGGGTGTCGGACGGCCGGGGGTACGGGCGGCGTGCTTAGCGTTGCCGGATGACCGAAACCACGCGGGCCGGCGGCGGGCGGCAGGTGAGTGCGGCTCGTGTGATGGCGCCCGCGGTGGTGTTCGCCATTCCGGTGCTGAAGCTCGCGTGGACGCTCGGGGGCGGGGACGCGGCGCGGGACGCGCTGCTGGCGATGGGGCCGGCGAACTGGGTGGACGTCGTCATCGGGATGTTCTTCGCCGAGCCGGTGCTGGCGGTCGTGCTGGCGGCGGTGCTCTCCTACATCAGTTATGCCTATCGGGCCGCTCACGGCGGGGCCGCCCGGCACCAGGGGCGGGCGCTGGTGGAGACGGCGGCCCGGGCGGCGATCCTGCCGGGGGCGCTCGGGGTGGTGGTCGGCGCGTTCAACGGGCTGTGGTGGGGTGTGGCGGCGGGCGCCCTGGGCTATCTGCTGCGCCTCGGTGTGGTGGCCGAGTACCGGACCGGCGCGCGTTCGGCCGTCACCGGCCACCGCACCGGGCGGCCGGCCACGGCCCTCGGGCCCCGGGCCGTCGAGGCGGTCCGGGTCGCGGCGCTGCTGCTCTCCCTGGTGGTGCTTCCGGCGTTCTCGGTCGTCGCCGCTCTCGACGGCCGCTCCTGGACGAGCGTGTTGATGTGCGACGTCGACACCGGCACCGGCCCGCAGCGCGCCCGGCTGGTCGAGCTGGACCGGCAGGCCGCGGGCGTCGTCGGCTGGGACGTCCCGGCGCACGAGGTGGTCAGCGGCACCAACTGTGCCGTCGACCCGGACGACGTCCTGCGCGCTCCCTGGTGGCGCCGGTAGGACCGCCGACCGGATCCGCCCGTGCGGCGGCCGTCCCGAGCGCCGCAGACGGCCGGATGCGGAACGACCGCGCGCCCTCGCCCGACGGGGGGACGGTGGAGCGTTGCGTACTCCACCATGCGGCGGAGGCTGAGGGCCGGGGCCGTGGCACCGCGGGGGACGGCGGACGTGGTGTGGCGGCGCCTCCACTCGGGCCGGACCGAGGCGGAGCGCGCCTGCGTGGACGCCGTCGTCCGCGAGCGCCACGTCGAGCGCACGGCCGCCGAGCTGTTGCTCGAAGCCTTCGCGGCCCGGGAGGAGCGGCTCCGCCCGGCGGCGCGACGGTCCGGCGGCGCGACAGCTCCGCGGCACGCCCTTCCCGGTCCGGTAGCCGTGCACGGGCCGCCGCGGCCTACGGGGGTTCGGCTGCCGGTGGGCTCAGTAGATCAGGTACCCCGGGCGGTGCCCTTCGTCGTCGATCTCCCCGGTGGCCTGGGCCCGCAGCTTGCGGGACAGGTCCTCCAGGGCCCGGGCGGCCGCGACCTCCTCGCCGATCCTGGCGAGCGGACGGTCCTCCGCACTTTTCACGGATTCGCCGTGCGCGCTCAGGCCTGGCGCCCTGGCGCCGGTCAGCCTGGCCTCGCACGCCGTGTGCACGCCGTCTTCCTCGAAGCTGAGCTCCACGTCCCACTGGTTGTGCATGCCACACCTCCTGGCGCCGGCCCCCGTCGCGCCTGTCCGGACCGGCACGGACGGTGACCCGTGGCGGCCGCTCACACCAGCGTGCGCCTGCCCCGCCGGTGGCGGCAAGCGCTGCCGGACGGCCCGGTGCCCGCCGCGCCGCGCGCGTGTCGTGCGCCCCGCCCGGGCACCGGCCCGGCGGTAGGCTGGCGGGAGCGGCCGCGACCTCCGACCCACCTCTCGGAGCCGTCGGCGCGGCGCGGGCAGCGACAACCTGGTGGTCCCTCCGTGGCGGTCTTCCTCCTCGCTCTCAGTGCGGCCTGCTGTCTGGGGCTCGGCTTCGTCCTCCAGCAGCACGCGGCGCAGCAAGCCCCGCGCTCCGATCTGCTGCGCTGGCGGCTGCTGCTGGACCTGATGCGGATGCCGCAGTGGCTGCTCGGCACCGGGTTCATGGTCAGCGGGCTGATCCTCTCGGCGTTCGCCCTCAACCAGGGCGAGGTGTCGCTGGTCGAACCGCTGCTGGCCACCAATCTGATCTTCGCCATGGCACTGGCCCGGGTGTTGACCCGTCAGACCCTGGGCCGTTCCGGCTGGGCCGGGGTGCTGCTGCTGGCCCTCGGGGTGACGGCCTTCATCGTGGCCGGGCAACCGACCGGCGGCGGGGCGCCCGCCGGGGAGCTGCGGCACTGGCTGGTGGTCGGCACCGTGGTCGGGCTGGTCGTGCTGCTGGTCTCGCTGGCCCGGCGGCTGCCGCTGTTCGAGGAGGCGACCCTGCTGGCGCTCGCCGCCGGGCTGCTCTACGGCCTCCAGGACGCGCTGACCCGGACCACCACCCAGCGCCTCGACCACGAGGGCCTGTCCGCGGTGCTGCGCAGTTGGCAACCGTACGCGGTGGTGGTGGCGGGCGTGGTCGGGCTGCTGCTGGTGCAGAGCGCCTTCGAGGCGGCGCCACTGCGGATGTCCCTGCCGGCGCTTACCGCCGCCCAGCCGGTGGCCGGGATCGCCTGCGCGGTCGGGTTCCTCGGCGACCGGCTGCGGGTGACCCCGGCGGCGCTGGCCTGGCAGGCCGCCGGGCTGGTCGCGATCGTGATCGGGGTGATCGTGATCGGCCGCCATCCGGCGATGCCCGGGACCGTCCGCGACACCCTGGAGAGCATCGGGGCACCGCCCGAGGACGGGGCGGAGCCCCGGGAGGGCGGGGCGGAGCAGAAGTCCGGGGGCGGTCCGGAGGACCGACCGAACGACGAGCCGAAGGGCAGTCCGGACGGCAATCCGAAGGACGAACCGACGGGCGGGTCCGCGGAGCACGACCGCCCCGGGAGCACCGGTTAGGCCCCGATGTGCTGGAGTGCGCAGGCGGACGCCGTGGCCGGGGGGCTGGTCGCGGTCGCGGGGGTGGCGTGCCTGGTCCGCGCCCACCGGGCCGGCCGGCCCGAGCGCTTGCCGCTCGCCGCGCTCCCTCTGGTCCTGGGCGTGCACCAGCTGATCGAGGCGATGGTCTGGCTCGGCACCGACGGCGGACTGCCGGACGGCCTCGCCGGAGCGGCCCGCACCGCCTGGGCGGTGGTCGCCCTGCCTCTGCTGCCCGTCCTGGTCCCCGCCGCCGTGTGGTGCGCGACCGACGGCCCGCGCCGACGGCTGCTCGCCGCGCTCACCCTGCTCGGTGCGGCGGTCGCCGCTCCGCTGGCCGTGGCCATCGGCTCCCACCCGGTGGGGGCGACCGTGCACGGCCACACCCTCGGCTATGCGGTGGGCATCCCGTACCCGGCTCTCCTGCTGACCGGCTACCTCCTCGTCACCGTCGGCTCCCTGCTGGCAAGCGGCGACCGGCTGCTCCGCCGTCTCGGTCTCCTCACCGGCGCGGGCGCCGCCGCCTGCGCCCTGCTCTGGCACCTCGCCTTCGTCTCCACGTGGTGTGCCCTCGCCGCACTGACCAGCCTGCTGCTGCTCCAGTGGGCGGGCCACCGACCGGCGAGCGGGCCAGCCCCCGCCGAAGGCCGGGCCCGGTAGGGCGTCCCCTGGGGCCGGCTAAGCGCAGTGCGCCGGTTCCGAGTCGTCGGCCGCATCGGCCGCGCCGCTCGCCCGGACCGCGCTGCCCGCGTGCCCTCGGAAACGGTCCATCTCGCGCCACTCGGGGCGCAGCCCGGCCAGGGTCGTGGTCGCGAAGTAGAGGGCTCCACCGGCGATCAGGCCGGGTATCAGCCCGACCGCCGCGACCGCCGCACCGGCGACCAGCCCACCGAGCGGGATGCCGGCCCAGGAGAGGGAGTCTCCGAGGGCGTGGACGCGGCCCAGCAGGTGGCGGGGCACCCGTTCGAAGAGGACCGCGCCGAGGATCGGGTTGAGGAAGCCGGCGCCGAAGCCGCCGATCGCGAAGACCGTGAGCACCAGCCACATCGGCGCGTCGAGGGCGAGCACCAGGAAGCGCGGCGCACCGCACAGCAGGAAGCCGGCGAAGAACACCGTCCGGCGGGGCAGCCGGGAGGCGACGGCCGCCGCTATCAGGCTGCCGACGACCGCGGTGGCGCCCATGACGGCCGTGGCCAGGCCGATGGCGGCCGGACCGTTGCCGGACTCGCGCGCCCAGACCGGGACGAGGACGGTGGTGAACCCGGCGTCGATCAGGTTGGTGATGCCGATCATCACGATCACGGTGAGCAGCAGCGGCTCCGAGCGCAGGAAGGTGAAGCCCTCGCGGAACATCCGCCAGTAGCCCGCGGGCTGCTCTTCCGCCGAGGGTTCGGCTGCCACGGCGGGCACCGCCGGGCGCCCCATGCCGCGCGGGAGCGCGACCGCGATGATCAGCGACCCGAGCGCGAAGGTGACCGCGTTGACCGCCAGCCCGGCCAGCGGCCCGATCAGGGCGACCAGCCCGCCGCCGACCGCCGGACCGATGGTGGAGGCCAGCCGCTCGGTGACCCCCGACAGCCCGGTGGCGCGCTCCATCGGCACCCGGGCGTGGTCGGCCGCCTCCGGGACCATGACGGACTTGGCCAAGTCCCCCGGGCCGCGCATCGCCCCGATCACCGCGACCATCACCAGCAGCGCCCAGAACGGGAGCAGCCCCCGGGCGTGCAGCAGCGGGACCAGCCCGGCCGTGACGGCGCTGACCGCGTCCGTCGTCCAGGACACCACGCGCGGCCCGAGCCGGTCCACCAACGGCCCGGTCAGCGCCTTGACCGCCACGTACGGCGCCATTTCGGCGAAGGCGACCAGGCCCGTCATGGTGGCGCTGCCGGTGGTGGCCAGGACGAACCAGGGCAGGGCGATGGCCGAGACGCGCGTGCCGGTCACGGAGACGACCGTGGCGGCCAGCACCCCGGCCAGCGGGCGGAAGCTGCGCCCGGGCGCGTGGACGGCGGCGGTGCCGGTGCCGGTGGTGGTCATGCGGTTTCCCCCTCGGTCGTGGTGGTGCTCGTGTCCGGCAGGACGTGGACGATCACGGAGACCTGCTCGGTACCCTCCGGGGCCGGCCCGCCGTGGTCGATCTGCCGGTAGCGCCGGACCACCTCGAACAGCTCGCCGGAGAGCCGCTCGGCCTCGGCGGGGGTGAGCTGGAGGACCCGGTCGCTGAGGTCCGTCACCCGGCGCCACTCGCGCGGCATGGTCTCGAAGGCGTCCAGCGCGCGCTGGGCGGTCAGGGTGTGCGCGGCCAGGACGGACCGCAGGAAGCCGGCGGCCGTGTCGAGGTCGTCGTCCGCCATGTCGTCCACCGTCCAGACGGTCAGCGGGTGGGCCGAACGCCACCAGCGCTCGCGGGCGTTGCCCCGCTCCTCGTCCTCCTCGACGAAGCCCGCGGCGGCGAGTTGGCGCAGGTGGTAGCTGGTGGCTCCGGAGTTCAGCCCCAGCTGTGCGGCGAGCCTCGTCGCCGTCGACGGGCCGTGCTTGCGCAGGAGTCCGACCAGCTGCATGCGCACGGGGTGCGCCATCGCCCGCATGTTCTTGGCGGTGATGGCGATGTGCGGGTCGTCACTGTGCTTCCAGCCGCGCTCTTCGGTCATGGCAGGAGACTAGAACCGCAAAGACTTCTTTGCAAAGGGTTTTTCGCGAAGGGTTCTTTGCGAAGAAGTCTTCGCGGTTGCTCGACGCGCAGGAGTCCGCGCCTCCGGGGCCCCGCCGGTCGGCGGGTGCCCGACCGGCCGCTCGGCGGGGGCCCCGGAGCGGACCGCGGCCCGGAGCGGGATTGTCACCCGGGCGGGCGAGGCGCAGGCTGGCAGGAAGGGCCCGGTGGTCGGCCCGTCCCGGTCGGCCGCGGATTCGATGACGGCCGCCGGCGAGCACGAGGGGCAGGGCGATGGCACGCGGGAGGCTCTGGAGCTACGTCGCGTCGGGGGCCCGGGCGCTCGGCGCGTTCGGCGGCGCCGTCGGCGCGTTCGGCGGCGCGGGCGGCACCGGCCACCGGAGCGGGTCCGGGCGCGCGGGCGCACTGGCGACCACCGAGGCCGAGGAGGGCCTCGGCCCGTTCTCACCGGGCGTGATGGCCGCGCCCAGGTCGCTCTCCCGCACCGAGCTGGAGCGACTGCGCTGGACCGGCCGGCAGGACGGCTGCGAGCCGACGGCCCGGCACGTCCAGGTGGCGGACCTGGTCCGCCGGGTGGTGCGCGGCGGCGGCCGGGCGGCGGCCGTCACGGTCCGGGTGGCGCCGGGGCTGCCGGTGGTGGCCGGGGACGCCCGCCGGCTGGAGACGGCCGTCGCCGGGCTGGTCGACCAGGCGATCCGGCGCAGCCCGCCGGGCGGCCGGGTGCTGGTCCGGGCGGACGTGGCGGGTGGCGCGTCCGCACCACGGGCGTCCGGACGGGCGGCGGCGACCCGCGGCCGGGTGGAGGTCCGGGTCTGCGACCGGGGCTCCTCCGAGCCGACCGGGGCGCGCGAACGGCTGATCGCCGGTGTCCGGACGGACGGCGTGGTGGGGCCCGCCCTGCACAGCCTGGTGGACGCCGCCGGCGGCCGGCTCGCGGTGGAGCCCACCCCCGGCGGCGGGCTGACCGTCGTCCTGCTGCTGACCGTCGCGTACGACTGACGGAGTACCGCGGCGTCCGGGGCCGGACCGGGGCGCGCACCCGGCGGATTCGGCCCACGAAACCTAGACTTGCCCCATGCCCCGGCTCAACGACCAGGTCAGGGAGCTGCTCCAGGAGTACGCCGACCTGATCAACATCACCGGCGGGGACGCCTTCCGGGCCCGCGCCTACGAGAAGGCCGCCCGGGCGGTCGGCGGCCACCCCGGGGACCTGGCCGGCCTGGACGTCAAGGGGCTGCAGCAGATCCCCGGCGTCGGGAAGTCCACGGCCGAGAAGATCGCCGAGTACCTCGCCACCGGGACCGTGCCCGCCCTGGAGGCGCTGCGCGCCGAGATCCCGTCCGGCGTACGGGAGATGATGGCCGTCCCCAGTGTCGGGCCCAAGCGCGCCCTGGCCCTCTACCGCGACCTCGGGATCTCCTCGGTGGACGAACTCGCCGCGGCCGCCCGCGCGGAGCGGCTCGCCGACCTGCCCGGCTTCGGCGAGCGCAGCGGCGAGAAGATCCTGCACGGCATCGAGCTGATGCGGCAGTCCGGCGGCCGCACGCTGCTGGACACCGCCAGCGAGCTGGCCGAGCAGCTCGTCGCCGTGCTCTCCGCCGTCCCCGGCTGCACCCGCTGCGCGTACGCGGGCTCGCTGCGCCGGATGCGCGAGACGGTGGGCGACATCGACGTGCTCGCGACCGCCGAGGACTCCGCCCCGCTGATGGCCGCGCTCACCGGACTCCCCTCCGTCGCCGAGGTGATCGGCAGCGGGAGCACCAAGACCTCGGTCCGTACCACCCAGGGCGTACAGGTCGATCTGCGGGTCCTCCCGGAGGAGGACTGGGGAGCCGCACTGGTCTACTTCACCGGCTCGAAGGCGCACAACATCAAGCTGCGCACGATGGCCGTCCGGGCCGGGCTGAAACTCTCCGAGTACGGGCTGTTCGAGGTGGACGGCGGCGCCAAGGTGGTCTCGGAGACCGAGGACGAGGTGTACGCGGCCCTCGGACTGCCGTGGATCCCGCCGCCGCTGCGCGAGGACCGGGGCGAGATCGAGGCCGCGCTGGACGGCGGACTCCCGGACCTGGTCCAGGAGTCCGACCTGCGCGGCGACCTGCACACCCACACCGACCTGACCGACGGGCTGGCCACCCTGGAGGAGATGATCGACACCGCGGCCGCCCGCGGCTACTCCTACTTCGCCGTCACCGACCACGCCCCGGACCTGGTGATGCAGCGGATGACGGACGAGAAGATGCTCGCCCAGCGCGAACAGCTCCGGCAACTCGCCGGCCGGCACAAGAAGTTGCGCCTGCTGCACGGCACCGAGCTGAACATCGGCCCGGACGGCGGGGTGGACTGGCCACCGGAGTTCCTGGCCGGCTTCGACGTCTGCGTGGCCTCCGTGCACTCGCACTTCACCCTGGACCGGGCCGCCCAGACCCGTCGGCTGATCCGCGCCTGCGAGAACCCGTACGTGCACGTCATCGGGCACCTCACCACCCGCCGGATCGGCCGGCGCGGGCCGATCGACGTCGACCTGGACGCGGTGTTCGAGGCCGCCGCGCGCACCGGCACCGCGATCGAGATCAACAGCTCCCCGCAGCGGCTCGACCTGCGCGACGAGGACGTCCTGCGGGCCCGGCGGCACGGCGTGCGCTTCGCGATCGACAGCGACGCCCACGCCACCGGCCAGCTCGGCTACCCGCGCTACGGCATCGGCACGGCGCAGCGCGGCTGGCTCACCGCCGAGGACGTGGTCAACACCTGGACCTGGCAGAAGCTGAAGCACTTCCTCCACAAGGACGCGGTGCCCGGGTAGCCCCGAACGTCACTCCCCGCCGCAGGAGGCACCGGGCGAGGCCAGCACCCGGGCCGCGCTGCGGTGCCCGAGCCCGGCCGCGCGCCCGAGGTCCCCGGTGTCCAGGAAGCCGGCCAGGAACCCCGCCGCGAAGGCGTCCCCGGCCCCGGTGAGGTCGCGCACCTCGGCCACCGGCGGCACCGGCACCATGACCAGCGGCTCGCCGGGCACGTCGACGGCGGTCGCCTCGGCACCCGCCTTGGTGACCACCGCGGTGGCCGCCAGCCGGGCGCGCTCCGGCCCGGGCAGACCGCCGACCAGCAGCCCGAGGAACGCCGACTCGGAGCGGTTGGCGAACACGAAGGTCGGCGCCGACTCGGCCAGCAGACCGAGGAAGCGCTCCCGTCCGAACCGCTCCAGCATGCCGGTCGAGGAGGCGTCCACCGAGGTGGTGCCGCCCGCCCTCCGGACCCGGGCGAGCGCGTCCACCGCCGTGCCGCCGACCGGCTCTCCGTCGAAGGAGTAGGCCGGCACGTGCAGGTGGGTCAGTCCGGTCAGCCACTCGTCCGGGACCCGCTCCAGCAGGGTGGCGGCGCCCCGGTCGGGCAGCATGGTCCGCTCGCCGTCCTGGTCGATCAGCACCACGACGCTGCCCGTCCGGCCGCGCCGGGAGACCCGCACGTCGACGCCGTGGCCGGCCAGTTCGGCGACCAGGCCGTCCCCGACCGCGTCCTCGCCGACGCAGCCGAGGAAGCGGGCGGGGTGCTGCCCGGCGGCGAAGCAGGCGACGTTGGCCGCGCTGCCGCCGCGCCGCCGGAAGATCCGGGCGCCGGAGTCGGTGCCGTGCCGCAGCGGGCCGTCGGCCCAGACCACGATGTCCTCGACGAGGTCGCCGAGCACCCCCAGCACGGCTCAGGCCCCGCCGTCGGCGACGACGGCCGAAGCGGCGTCACCCGCTGCGGCGTCACCGGCACCACGGCCCGCACCGTCCGCAGCGGCGTCACCCGCCCCCGCACCCGCCCCCGCACCCGCCCCCGCAGCCAGCGCGGTCGCGATCTCCCCGCCGAGCCGGACGTTGCCCCGGTACACCTCGACGTTGACCTCCAGGCTGCGCCCGCCGGTGTCCCGCTGGATGAAGTCGAGGAGGAACGGCGTGGAGGCGTTGCCGGTGACGCCACGGCGCTCGGCCTCCGCCCAGGCGCGGGCGAGGATGCCGTCCAGCTCGTCGGGCGGCAGCTGCTTGGCCGGGTCGACCGGGTTGGCGATCAGGACGGCCTGCGGCAGTTCGAGCCGGTCCCGGGACTCGATGATCCTGGCGGCCTGCTCGGGCGACTCCACGCTGAAGTTGATCTCGTGGCCGGAGTCGGTGACGTAGAAGCCGGGGTACTTGCGGGTGCGGTAGCCGATGACCGGGATGTTGTAGGTCTCGAAGCGCTCCAGGGTGGCCCTGATGTCGAGGATGGACTTCACGCCGGCGCTGATCACGGTGACCGGGGTGGCGGCCAGGGTGGTCATGTCGGCCGACTCGTCGAAGCTCTCCGAGGCGCCGAAGTGCACGCCGCCGAGGCCGCCGGTGGAGAAGACCCGGATGCCCGCGCGGTGGGCGAGGAAGGCGGTGGCGGCGACGGTGGTGCCACCGTGCCGGCCGAGCGCGGCGACCACCGGGAGGTCGCGCAGGCTCACCTTGTCCAGGCCGTCGACGGCGGACAGTTCGGTGATCTGCTCGGTGCTCAGCCCGACCGTGGGCACCCCGGCGTGCACCCCGATCGTGGCCGGGACGACGCCCGCCGCCCGCAGCTGCCGCTCGGCCTCCAGCGCGACGGCCAGGTTGCGCGGCCGCGGCAGTCCGTGGGTGAAGATGGTCGACTCCAGGGCGACCACCGGCCGGCCTTCGGCGAGGGCCCGGGCGACCTCCTCGGAGACCTGGACGGCGGGAGTGGTGGGGCGAAGTCCGGTCATGATGCGAACTCTCTGTGAGGTTGCCACTGCGGTGGGGCAACGTCTGCTCAGCGTATGGACGGCTCGCATCGGAATCCAGAATGAGTCCTGAGGTTTCCGATAGGCCTGCGCCTATTGGTTCGTCTACCCTGACAACCATGGGTCTCACCTTGCGTCAGCTCCAGGTCTTCCTGACCGTCGCCGAGACGCTGCACTTCGGGCGGGCCGCCGAGCGGCTGCACATCTCGCAGCCGACGGTGAGCCAGGAGGTCGCCCGGCTGGAGCGGACCGTCGGCGTCGAGCTGTTCGACCGCAGCCGCCGCTCGGTGGCGCTCACGGAGGCCGGCGAGGTGATGGCCACCGAGAGCGCCCGGCTGCTGCGGCAGGCCGAGACGCTGCTGACCCGGGTACGGCTGCACGAGGAGTCCCGGCTGGGCACCGCCCGGATCGTCGCCTCGCCGAGCGTGGTGAACCGACTGCTGCCCGCCGTGGTCAGCCGGGCCGAGCAGGAGCTTCCGGCGCTCGACACCACCGAACTCGCCGTGGACACCGGGCAGGTCTCCGCCACCCTGGCCGCCGAGCTGGCCGACATCGGGCTCGGGCGCTTCCTCGACGAGGTGACCGGCTACCGGCTGGAGCGGATCGCCGACGAACCGGTCCTGGTGGCGCTCGGCCGGGACCATCCGCTGGCCCGCCGGAGCAGCCTGGGCCTGGCCGAACTGCGCGACCTGCCACTGCTGTTGTGGCCGCGCGAGCAGCACCCCCGCTACTACGACCACGTGCTCGGCCTCTGCGCGGACCACGGCGTGGACCCACCGGTGCTGGTCAGCCCGCCGCGGATCGTCGGCTCCCGGCTCTACCTGCTCGCCCGCAACCGCGCCTTCTCGCTGGTGCCCGGCTCGATGACCGGCCACCTCACCGAGGACGTGGCCACCGTACGGCTGGAGGGGCGGGCCACCCTTCCGCTGGAGATGCAGTGGCGGACGGACGACCGGCGGCCCCGGCTGGCCTCGCTGCGGGACCTGATCCGGCAGGAGGCCGCGGAGCTGGAGGACGTCTGACCCGCCCCGTCGCACGGCCCGGGTCCGAGCCCAAGTCCGGACCCGAGCCCGAATCCGGGTCCGAGCCCGAATCCGGGTCCGAGCCCGGGTCCGGGTCCGAGCCCGGGTCCGAATCCGGGTCCGAGCCCGGGTCCGAATCCGGGTCCGAGCCCGAGTCCGAGTCCGACCGGCGGAATCCTTGACGCTGGCATGCCACCACCGGAAGGATTCCCGGATCATCCGACCGGCCCGCGGCACCCGCCCGCGGGCCGCCGAACCCCGGGAACCCGCCTTGGCCCTGCGCCCGTTGCTCCGCCGCGCCGCCGGTCTGATCGGCGCCGCCGTCCTCACCCTGGCCGGCACCCTCACCGCCGCCGGCCCGGCCCACGCCGACTTCGGCACCGACTACCACGACCCGGTCACCGCCACCAAGCCGCTCACCCGCCCCGACACCCGCTCCTGCACCGTCGAGGCGATGCACGAACGCGAGTTCCGCAACGGGTACGGCAACCCGCCGGACACCCCGTACACCACCACCCTCACCCCGCCCGCCGACTGCGCCGGACCCTGGTCCGCGGTGGTCCTGGACCTCCACGGACAGGTCGCCGGACGGCAGTTCGACCGGATCTTCAGCGTCCGCGTCGGCGGCGTCCAGGTGCTGCTCTCCTCCACCCCCGAGCCGTCCAAGGACGGCATCGCCTGGAACGTCGAGCACGACGTCACCCGCTACGCCCCGCTCTTCACCGGCGGCCCGCAGGACTTCTCCTTCGACCTCGCCAACGTCACCGACGCCACCTACACCGGCGTCTTCACGATCAGCGCCAACCTGACCTTCTACACCGCCGACGCCCACTGGCCGGCCGCCCGCGCCGCCGACCGGCTGCTCACCACCGGACCGTTCGGGCTCACCAGCACCTCCCCCGCCGCCGGGCGCGACCTCACCTTCCCGCAGAACCTCGAACGCCTCACCGCCGAGGTCTACGCCCGGGGCGGCGGCGCCTGCGAGGAGTTCGCGTACGCCTCCGCCCCGGACGCCTTCGCCGCCGCCAACCCGGGCACCGGCATCTGCGGCAAGGGCCCGTTCCGCGAGCTGCGGCTGACCGTGGACGGCCGGGTGGCCGGCGCGGTCTGGCCGTACCCGGTGATCTACACCGGCGGCTGGGACCCGCTGCTCTGGCGGCCCGTGCCCGGCGTCTTCGCCTTCGACCTGCCCGCCTACCGGCTCGACCTCACCCCGTACGTCGGGCTGCTGCTGGACGGCCGGCCGCACGCCGTGGGCGTCACCCTGAACACCGCCGAGGCGCAGAGCAACGACATCTGGACCGGCCAGGTCAACCTCTTCGCCGAGACCGACCACGGCGCCGACCGCACCACCGGACAGCTCACCGACCACCGGGTCGCCCCGGAGGCCACCGTCGCGACCGACCTCGCCGACCACGGCGGCGGCAGCGGCGACTGGACGGTCACCGCCGCCCGGAACGACCTCGCCCGGGGCTGGGTGCAGACCTCGCACGGCCGGATCACCACCGAGGTCCGCGACGAACTCGCCTTCCGCTCCACCCAGCGACTGCGCGACGCGGGCAACGACGTGACGCTGCACAACGGCGCCGACCTCACCCGCACCACCGCCACCTGGGGCGGCGGCCCGCACCGCACCACCACCGTCCACGAGGGCGAACCGCTGGACGTCAGCTACCGGGTGAGCCGCGACGCGGCCGGCAACACCGACCAGACCACCGCCATGGACCTCGGCTACCACCGCGACACCACCGCGGCGACCGGCGGCCACGTCACCGAGCGCTCCACCGTCGACCACACCCTGCGCCCCACCGCCACGCGGCACGACGGGGACCGCACCGTCCGGACCGGCAGCAGCGCCGAGGAGTACCGGAGCACCGGGCCCGAGGGGCCGTACCGTCGGACCCTGAACTTCGTGGACGGCTGGCCGCGGCCCTGACGGTCGCCGCTCGCCGGCCCGCGCCGCCCCTCCGCGGCACGTCGACGCCGCTCGCCGCCCCTCGCCGGCACGTCGCCGCCCGAGTTGCGAAATTGGTCGGATTCATACCGTTCACCCCTGGTGCACGGCCCGTAGGAGGCGCATGATGGGAGGTGGACCTGCGAGGTAGCTGAAGGAAGTTCGACCGCAGGAGGCAGTGGCGACGGATCGAGACGGATCAGGGTCTGCCGCTGGGACTACCTCGGTCGACGATCGAACTACCGGCCGGAGGACGTCACGTCCGGAGGCCACCCCCACCTCGTAGGTTCCGCGCGTCCACGGAGCATCCCCTCGGCCCGTGGACGCGCACCTTTCCCCGCGCGCCGCGCCTCCCGCGTCCTGTCCCCGCGCCGCACCTCCCGCACCTCCCGCGCCCCGGCTACCGCGCGCCCGCCCAGCCCATCTCCCAGGCGTGCACCGCGATCCCGACCCGGTTCGCCACCCCGAGCTTGCGCTGGATGCTGGCGACGTGGGTCTTCACCGTTCCCGGCGAGATGAACAGCTCCGCGGCGATGTCCGCGTTGGTGCGGCCCGCGGCGACGTGCCCGGCGATCTCCACCTCCCGCTCGGTCAGCGGCACCACCGGCGCCGCCCGCCGGCGCTCCGGGCGGCGCGGCTGCGTCACGTGCCGCAGCAGCCGGACCGTGACCGACGGACTGATCAGGCTCTCCCCGTCCGCCGCCGCCCGTACCGCCTCGGCGAGCAGGGACGGGCCGGAACGCTTCAGCAGGAAGCCGGACGCCCCGTGCTGCAGGGCCGGGTACACGTACTCGTCCAGGTCGAAGGTGGTCAGCACCACCACCCGCACCGGATCCGCCACGTCCGGCCCGGCCAGCCGCCGGGTCAGCTCCAGTCCGTCCATCCGCGGCATCCGGATGTCCACCAGCGCGACGTCCGGCCGCAGTTCGGCCGCCAGCTCCAGCGCGGACAGCCCGTCCACCGCCTCGCCCACGACCTCGATGTCCGGCTGGGCCGTCAGGATCCGCCGGACACTCCGCCGGACGGCCTCCTGGTCGTCGGCGATCAGGGTGCGGATCACCCGCCGGCCCCCACCGTTCGCACTCGTCACGCCCAGCAGTGTGGCGCACGGGTGGCGGACGGGAAAGTTCACGCGGTGGAACCGGCCCGGTTCACCTTCGTCCGGTGAGCTGGCCGCCATGAACGATTCCAGTGGACGTCCCTCCGTCAGCAGGCGCGGGCTCCTGGCCGGCGCGACCGGCGTCGGCCTCGGCGGTGCCGTGTCCCTCGCCGGCGTCCAGGCCACCCCCGCCGCCGCCTCCCCGGTGCTCTGGCAGCGCCCGGACCGCTCCGGCGCGCCCCGCGTGGCCGGCCTGCACCTCCAGTTCGGCTCGGACGCCTCGCGCGAGGTGGTGGTCTCCTGGCACACCACCAGGTCCGTCGGCAACCCGCGTGTGATGTACGGGACTTCGAACAACGGCTTCGGCCGGACGGTCCAGGCCTCGACCCGCACCTACCGGGACGCCGCCTCCGGCACCGAGGTCCAGGCGCACCACGCCCGGCTGACCGGCCTGCACGCCGACACGGACTACGTCTACGCCGCCGTCCACGACGGCACCACCCCCGAGCTCGGCACCGTCCGCACCGCCCCGCGCGGCCGGTCCGCCTTCACCTTCACCAGCTTCGGCGACCAGGGCACCCCCACCCTCGGCAGGAAGACCGCCAACGGCTACGTGAACGACAACCTCGGCAGCCCGGCCGCCGGCGACACCACCGCCGGGGTCGAGCGGATCGCCCCGCTGTTCCACCTGCTCAACGGCGACCTGTGCTACGCGAACATCGCCACCGACCGGGTCCGCACCTGGTCCGACTGGTTCGAGAACAACAGCCGCTCGGCCCGCCACCGCCCCTGGATGCCCGCGGCCGGCAACCACGAGAACGAGAAGGGCAACGGCCCGATCGGCTACGGCGCCTACCAGGCGTACTTCGAGCTGCCGGACGCCCGCTCCGACCCGGAGACCAACGGCCTGTGGTACTCGTTCACGGCCGGCTCGGTACGCGTGATCAGCCTCAACAACGACGACGTGGCCTACCAGGACGGCGGCAACAGCTACGTCCACGGCTACTCCGGCGGCGCCCAGCAGCGCTGGCTGGAGCGGGAGTTGATCGCGGCCAACGCGGACCCGGGGATCGACTGGATCGTGGTCTGCATGCACCAGGTGGTGATCTCCACCGCTGACAGGTTCAACGGCGCCGACCTCGGCGTCCGCGAGGCCTGGGTACCGCTGTTCGACAAGTACGGCGTGGACCTGGTGGTCTGCGGCCACGAGCACCACTACGAGCGCTCGCACCCGATCCGCGGCCAGCAGCCGACCGACACCCGCACGCCGATCCCGGTCTCCACCGGCACCGAGACCATCGACACCACCAAGGGCACCGTCCACATGGTCATCGGCGGCGGCGGCACCTCCGCCCCGTCCAACCAGCTCTTCTTCAGCCCCGCCAAGGCACGGGTGATCACCGGCGTCGGCGCCGTCGACCCGGCCACCGGCAAGCGCCCGCCGGTGTACGTGATCGAGGACGCCCCCTGGTCCGCCTTCCGGGACGCCGACAACCCGTACGGCTTCGCCTCCTTCGACGTCGACCCGGGCGGCCGCAACGGGCAGACCACCATCGGCGTCACCTACTACTCCGTCAGCGGCCCGTACGGGGACCTCGTCCCGGTCGACCGCTTCACCCTGACCCGCCCGCGCGGCACCCGCGGCGGCGGCCGGGGTCACTAGGGCGTACTCGACGGCAGCCTCCGACCGGCGGAGACCGTCCGGTGCGCCTCATCCCGTCATCGTGCCTCACCCGGTAGCCCCTCCGCCTCACGCGCACGCACGGACGCGGGGGGGGGGAACGGGGGGCGGGGTAGCGGGGGGGGTGGGGCTTGTCGCCACTGGGGGAGGGGGACACACAAACCCCGGGGGGGTCCT
>NZ_JBHVJT010000001.1:212023-261250 GCF_042798815.1 Kitasatospora sp. NPDC057738
CGCCCCCCCCCCCTCTTCTCCCCACCCCCCCGGGGCGCGCCTCAGCGCCCCGGCAGGGAGCAGCCGACCCGCCAGCCCGCGGGCGTGCCCGGGCCGGCGGTCAGCGAGCCGCCGTGGGCGGCGGCCCGGGCGGTGAGGCCGGCCAGGCCGGTGCCACCGGCGCCCGGGCGGCGGCGCAGCAGCGGCTTGCGGGCGGGGCCACCGTCGTCGGCGACGGTCAGCTCGACGGCGCCGCGCTCACCGGGGGCCACCCGGACGGTGACCTCGGTGGCCTGCGGGGCGTGCCGGCGGAGATTGGTCAGCGCCTCCAGGACCACGGCGTACGCGGTCGCCTCGGCCTCGGCGGAGAGCCGGCCCGCGGTGCCGGGCGCCAGCTCGACGGTGGCGCGCAGGGCGCCGGTGGTGCCGAAGCGGGCGACGAGCTCGGGGAGGTCGGCCAGGCCCAGCCGACGCGTGGTCGCTCCGCCCGCCCGGTCCGACCCGTCGGAGCGGTCGCCCTCGAGGTCCTTGCCACCCTTGCCGTCCCGGGCCTCCCGGCCCTCCCGGCCGCTCGGCTCGCGCAGGGCGCCGACCATCTCGTCCATCGAGTCCAGTGCCCGCAGCCCGGCCTCCTCCAGGCGGCGCAGCAGTGCGGTCGTCTCCTCCGGCTCCTGGCCCGGGAGTTGGCCGGCCTGGGCCTCCAGCACGATGCCGGTGATCTCGTGGGCGACGAAGTCGTGCAGTCCCCGGGCCACCTCCAGCCGCTGTTGGCGCCGGGCCCGGGCCACCGCCCGCTCCCGGCGGGCGTCCAGGACGCGCAGGTAGAGGGCCGCCGCCGCGACACCGAGCAGTGGCAGCAGCGAGAGCAGCACCCCGACCACCGGCCCGGCCGCACCGCCCTGCGGCGTCCGCAGGGCGAACCGCAGCGGCAGCAGCACCGCCGCCAGTCCCACCAGCCCGCCGACCGGACCGGCCGACCGGTCGGGCAGCCGCCGAACGGCCCGGAAGAGCAGTCCGAGCAGGGCGAGCCACTCGAACGGCAGCCAGAACGCGGGCAGCCGGTACGGCCCCGGGTAGACCGCGTCGACCAGCAGCGAGGCCCCGGCCACCGCTCCGGCGGCCGCACCGAGCGTGATCCGACCGGCGGGCCAGGGCAGCAGTGCCGCCACCGCGGCGAGCACCGCCGTCAGGGCGAGCAGCGCGGCCGCTCCCCGGGCGTCCGGTCGCGCCAGCAGCACGGGCGCCAGCAGGGCGAACGCGGAGACGGCGGCGAGCGGCCGACGGATCCGGGCCGGTCGCGGCCGCGCGGGATCGGGGTGAGCGAAGGGAGAGTCGGTGGGCACCCGGCCGAGCCTACGGGCAGCTCTCCCGGGGGAGGCACGGTCCTCCTCAGGAGGGAGCGGTGCGCCGTCAACTCCCCTCCGCAGCGGGAGGTCTGCGCGACCGGGCGGGAGCATGATCGGTCGCATCGGAACACCCGCAGAGGACGCCCGCACCGGACACCCGAACCGGACGCCCGCAAGCGACACCCGAACCGGACGGCCACGCCGGACGCCCGCACGGGAACAGCCACCCGGGAACACCCGCGCCGAAGGAGACCCGAACCGCCATGAACCGCCGCCTCGCCACCGCCGCACTCTCGCTGCTCCTGCTGGCCGCGACCGCCGCCACCGCCGCACCGGCCGCCGTCGCGGAGCCGGCCCCCGCCGCACCGGTCACCGCCCCGGAACCGGCCGCCCCAGCAGGCGACTTCGGGCCGGTCGGTGTGCGCGGCACCGGCAACACCGTCCTCAGCGCCGGGTTCCAGGGCTTCGAGGGCGACCCGGTGCGGATCTCGGTGGACGCCCGTGCGACCACCAACACCGATCCGCGCGGCACCACGGGCCACTTCCACGTCCGTCACGTGCACACCGACGGCTGGCTGGTCGCCGACTTCGAGGGCGACATCACCTGTCTGGCCGTCGGCGGCCGGGAGGCGATCGCCACCGGGGTGGTCACCAAGGGCGAGGCGCCGTGGTTCCCGGGCCTGGAGCTGATCGGCCAGAAGGTCTCGCTCTCGGTGGAGGACGACGGGCGGCGCGGGGACCGGATGGGCTGGGTCTGGGGCGCGCTCGGCCAGCCGGTGTCGGACTGCCAGGGCACGGTACCGTTCATCCGCACGACCAGTGGTGACTTCTCCGTGCGCAGCTGACACCCGGCCGACCGGGCCGACAGGACCGGTCAGGGCCTCCCGGACCGACCGGACCGACCAGGCCACCCGGACCGACCAGGCCACCCGGGCGACGACCGGGGGCTGCGCACCGCCACCCGAGCGCCCGCAGACCTGGAGGCCCCCATTGTCCCTCGACCGTCCGACCGCTCCGCCACCGGCGGGCGCGGGGTTCAACGACCTGACAGGGGAGGGCCGTTGAACCCCGCGCCCGACCGGCATTCGCCCGACTACGCCCGGCTGGCCGCCGTCGGGCCGTACTTCGCGCTGGACACCTCGCCGGCCGACCGGCCGCCGGAGGGCTTCCGGCCGCTGGCCGAGCTGTACGGCACCGGACCGGACGCGCCGTTGGCGGCGCGGCTGCGGGTGGTGGCGCAGCGGCTCGGCACCGGGGAGCCCCGGGTCGCCGCCTCGATCCTGCACCTGGGGCTGGCCGCCCGTTTCTGGTCGGTGGGGCTGGGCTCGGCGGTCCTGCTGGGGACGGTCCCGACCTTGGAGCACGCCTGGGTGCGGATCCCGGACCAGGGCCCGCTCGACCTGTGGGCACCGCCGGAGCCCGCCCGTCCGGCCGCCGGCTCGCTCGCCGACCAGCTCCACGAGGCCGTCCTGCTGGGACAGTTGACACCGCTGGCGGAGGCCGTCCGGGCCGCCGCCCCGCTCTCCCACCGTCTGCTGCTCGGCAACGCCACCTCCGCACTGGCCGGGACGCTGCGGGTGCTGGACGCCCACGCGCCGGACGCCGCACGGGCGTTGGCCGCGGAGTTGCTGGACCGTCCGCCGCTGGCCGGGTCGGGCGTCCTGCGCGCCGGGCCGGGTGGCACGGCGTTCCGGCGGAACAGCTGCTGCCTCTACTACCGGGTGGGTCCGGGTGCCGGGCTCTGCGGGGACTGCTGCTTCAGCACGCCGCCCGGCCGCGGGAAGCGGAACGAGTAATACCTTCACAAATGAAGGTCATACAGATCTTCGGCCG
Source organism: Kitasatospora sp. NPDC057738 (assembly GCF_042798815.1). Taxonomy (NCBI): domain Bacteria; kingdom Bacillati; phylum Actinomycetota; class Actinomycetes; order Kitasatosporales; family Streptomycetaceae; genus Kitasatospora; species Kitasatospora sp. NPDC057738. The sequence goes on from NZ_JBHVJT010000001.1 coordinate 215,182, forward strand.
CCGTCAGCCGCGCACCACCGCCCAGTCCACCGCCGCCGACGGCACCCCGGCCCGCCCGGCCGCCGGGTCCGCGAGCAGTCCTCGTGCCAGCGAACCCACCGGCAGGGCCGGGGTGGTGGCGGCCAGCACCCTGCCCTCGCCGTCGAGCAGCGCCGCGTCGCCGGACAGCGCCCGCAGCGGGGGCACCAGCAGCCGCTCCAGCGCGGCCAGCGGGACGTCCCCGGCCACCACCCCGACGAAGCCAGCACTCGGGACGACCACCGGCCGGGCGCAGCACAGCACGTACCGGTCGGCACAGAGCAGGTCGACCTGCGGCCCGGCCACCGCCGCCCGCCCCTCGTCCCGGGGCCGGGCGAACCAGGGCAGCACCCGGTAGTCGTAGAACTCGGCGTCCGCCGGGTCGAGCGCGAGCCGCAACCGCCGCTCCCCCGCCCCGCGCGCACCGCGGTACCACCACTCCACGTGCAGGTCGGCGTCGGCAAGCGCGCCGGGTGCCACGACCGTTCCGCAGCCGAACCAGCGCGAGCCGGGCCGCGCCAGCAGCTCGCTCACCACTCCGTGCACCACGGCGAGTTCGGCCGCGGCGGGCCGGCGCCCCTCGGCGGCCGCCCGGGCCCAGCAGCCCGCCGCGGCCGCCCGCAGGCCGTCCAGTTCGGCGAGCACCGCGTCGACGGCGGCGGCGATCTGCCGGGCGCACCGCTCGACGGCGGCAGCGTCACCGGCGGCAGGGTCACCGGCGGCGGGCTCGCCCAGGTCGGGCCCGCCGGCGGCGGACTCACCGGCAACCGGCGCACCGGCGGATCGGGCCACGGGCAGGGTGGTGCTGAACGCGCTGGTCATGACGGCTCCGGCGGCGAGGGAGGGATCCGGGAACGGTGGCGCGGCCCCGGCTCAGCCGTCGTCCGCCAACTCCAGGTGCCGCCGGACCAGATGGTGCACGCAGGCCACGGCGTGCGTCTCGGCGGCGGCCCGGGCGCCGGCCGCGTCGCCGGCCAGCACGGCGACCAGGATCTCCCGGTGCTGCTCGGCGAAGCGCTCCTGGTCCGGCCCGTGCGGGGCGGGCAGCCAGAGCAGCGGGCCCAGTTCGGCCTGGAGCCGGACGGCGAGCTGGGTGAGCCGCACCGACTGGGCGGCGACGGCGAGTTCGATGTGGAAGCGGGCGTCGGCGCGGCGCTGCTCGGCGGGCCCGGCGGCGTCGCGCAGGTCGTGCACCAGTCGGGTGAGCCGGGGGCCGAGGTCGGCCGGGGCGCGCTCGGCGGCGAGCCGGGCGGCGGTGCCGAAGACGGCCAGCTCCTCGTCACCGAGGTCGCGCAGGTCGACGGTGGCGAGGTCGCGCAGCCGGGCGAGCTGGAGGTGTTCGGAGCCCTCGGCGGGGGTGCGGACGAAGCTGCCGCCGTTGCGGCCGCGCCGGGTCTCGATCAGTCCGGCCTCGCGGAGCAGGGCGAGGGCCTCGCGAACGGTGCCGTTGGCGACGCCGAGCTGGTCGGCCAGGTCGTTCTCGCTGGGCAGCTGGTCCCCGTCGGCGACCAGTCCGAGGGCGATCGCCTCGGTGATCCGGCGGGCCACCGCGTCGGCGCGGCCGAGGTCGGCGAGCGGCGCGAGGACGGCACTGAGCAGCGGGGTCGCACTGCCGATGGTCGTCACGCCGTTCCCCTCCCCGATCGCCGTCGCCGGATCCTCGCCGGATCGCCGCCGGACCGCCGGCCCGATCACTGTCCGATCGCTGCCCGATCGCCGCCCGATCGCCGCCCGACCGGATGTTTCCCGCAGGGTACCTCCAGGTCCGATGCGCACTCTTGCCCGTAGAAACTCAATCTCGTATGTTTTCCCGCAACCTCGGCCCGAGCCGCACCCCGCAGTGCTCCCCCACGCATCACGACACGTTCCCAGGAGCAGGTCATGACCGATGCCAGTGCACGTGCCACCGTCCACTCCCCCGACCCGGACGCCGAACGGCTGGCCGCCCTCGGCTACACCTCCGAGTTCAAGCGCGACATGAGCCTCTGGGCGAACTTCTCGCTCGGCTTCACCTATCTCTCCCCCGTCGTTGGCGTGTACACACTCTTCGCCACCTCACTTCGGACCGCCGGGCCGCCGATGGTCTGGAGCTTCCTGATCGCGGGCCTCGGCCAGCTGCTGGTGGCCCTGGTGTTCAGCGAGGTGGTCGCCCAGTTCCCGGTGGCCGGCGGGGTGTACCCGTGGGCGCGCCGGCTCTGGGGCCGCACCTGGGGCTGGCTGACCGGCTGGACCTACCTGCTGGCGCTGATGTCCACCATCGCGGCCGTCTCCTACGGCGCCGGCCCGTACGTGGCCGCCCTGCTGGGCGTCGAGCCGAGCACCGCGACGACCGTCTGGTGCGCACTGGGCCTGCTGGCGCTCGCCACCGTGATCAACCTCGGCGGCACCCGGGTGCTGTCGGCGGCAGCCGTGTTCGGCTTCGCCGCCGAGTTGCTCGGCGCCCTGGCGGTCGGCGCCTGGCTGCTGCTGACACACCGCTACCACGGCCTCGGCGTGGTCCTCGACCGCTTCGGCGCGGGCGGCGACGGCGACTACGCCGACGCCTTCCTGGCCGCCGGGCTGATCGCGGTCTTCCTGTTCTTCGGCTTCGAGGCCTGCGGCGACGTCGCCGAGGAGGTGCCGGACCCGGGTCGACAGATCCCCAAGTCGATGCGGCGCACCATCTACGTGGGCGGCGCTGCGGCGATCGGGATCAGCCTGGCCCTGGTGATGTCGATCCAGGACATCGGCGCGGTGGTCTCCGGCGACGACAAGGATCCGGTGGCCAAGGTGCTGCACGACGCCTTCGGCGCGGTCGGCGCCCGGGTGGTGATCGGCGTGGTGCTGATCTCCTTCCTGTCCTGCGTGCTCAGCCTCCAGGCGGCGGCGAGCCGGCTCGCCTACTCCTTCGCCCGGGACCGGATGATCGTGGGCAGCCGGCTGCTGGCCACCGTCTCGGACCGGCTGCGGGTGCCGCCGTACGCGCTGCTGCTCGCCGCGGCGCTGCCCGGTGTGATCATCGTGGGTGCCTCGGCGCTCTCCGAGGGCGCCCTCACGAAGATCATCTCCTTCTCCAGCATCGGCATCTACCTGGCCTTCCAGATGGTGGTGCTGGCCGCCCTGCGGGCCCGGCTGCGCGGCTGGCGCCCGAGCGGGGACTTCCGGCTCGGCCGCTGGGGCCTGGCGGTGAACATCGGCGCGCTGGTCTACGGCGTCGCCGCGATCGTCAACATCTGCTGGGGCCGCACCCCGGACGCCGCCTGGTACGACAACTACCTCGTGCTGCTCTCGGCGGTGGTCGTGCTCGCGGCCGGCGGCCTCTACCTCCTGCTGGCCCGCCCGCACCTGCGCGGCGACGCCCCCTCGGGCGACGCGACGGCCGCGCCCGGGGCCGCCTCCGCCGAACCGGCCCGGGGGCGGGCATGACCGGGCTCCCGCTGGACGGCGTCCTGGTCGCCGACTTCGGCCGGGTGCTCGCCGCGCCCTACCTGACCATGCTGCTGGCCGACCTCGGCGCCGACGTGATCAAGGTCGAACGGCCCGGCACCGGCGACGACACCCGCGCCTGGGGCCCTCCGCACGCCCAGGGCGAGGCCACCTACTTCCTCTCCGTCAACCGCAACAAGCGCTCCCTCACCCTCGACCTGCGCGAACCGGCCGACCATGCCCGCGCCGTCGAACTCGTCCGCCGCGCCGACGTGCTGGTGGAGAACTTCCGCCCCGGCACGATGGCCCGCCACGGCCTCGGCCCGGACCGCGCCCAGGCCCTCAACCCGCGGCTCGTCTACTGCTCGATCACCGGCTTCGGCCCCGGCAAGGGCGCCGAACTGCCCGGCTACGACCTGCTGGTGCAGGCCGTCGGCGGCCTGATGTCGGTGACCGGCCCGGCCCCCGGCGAACCGGTGAAGACCGGCGTCGCACTGGTGGACGTGCTGACCGGGCTGCACGCGGCGGTCGGCGTGCTGGCCGCACTGCGCGAGCGCGAGACCACCGGCCGGGGCCAGCTGGTGGAGCTGAACCTGCTCTCCACGCTGCTCTCCGGCCTGGTCAACCAGTCCGCCGGCTACACCCTGGCCGGCGCGGTGCCGGGCATCCTCGGCAACCGCCACCCGTCCATCGCCCCCTACGAGGTGTTCACCGCCGCCGACCGCCCGCTGGTCGTCGCGGTCGGCAACGACCGGCAGTTCGCCGCGCTCTGCCGGGGCGTGGGCGCCCCCGAGCTGGCCGACGACCCCCGCTTCGCCACCAACTCCGACCGGGTCGCGCACGTCACCGCGCTGGCCCGCGAGCTCACCGCCCGGCTCGAACGCCGCACCGCCGCCGAGTGGTTCGCGGTGCTCACCCCGCTCGGCGTGCCCTGCGGCCCGGTCAACGACCTGGCCGAGGCCTTCGACCTCGCCGACTCGCTCGGCCTGCGGCCCCGGGCGCCGCTGCCCGGCCCGGACGGCCGCCCGCTGGACCTGGTCGCCAACCCGATCGGCCTCTCCCGCACCCCGCCCCGCTACCAGCTGCCCCCGCCCCGGCTCGGCGAGCACACCGCCGAACTCACCGCCTGGCTGGACACCCCGCACGACCGGCCGCCGCACGGCGGGTCTCCCCACGAGCAGCCTTCGCACGAGCAGCCTCCGCACGACCGGCCGCCGCACAACCCTCCCCCGCACGACCAGGACTTCGAGGACCGCCCATGAGCACCCCGCACGGCACCGGCACCGCCATGTCCGACCCGCTCGACCTGATCGACTTCGCCACCCTCCTCACCGAGGAGGAGCGCGAGATCCAGGCCACCGTCTCCCGGTTCCTCGCCGACCGGGTCCGCCCGCACCTGCCGGAGTGGTTCGACAACGCCCACTTCGCCCGCGAACTCGCCCCCGAACTCGGCGCGTTGGGCCTGCTCGGGATGCACCTGGAGGGCTACGGCTGCGCCGGCACCAACGCCGTCTCCTACGGCCTGGCCTGCCTCGAACTGGAGGCCGCCGACTCGGGCTTGCGCAGCTTCGTCTCGGTCCAGGGCTCGCTCTCGATGCACTCGATCCACCGGTGGGGCTCGGAGGAGCAGAAGCAGGAGTGGCTGCCCGGGCTCGCCGCCGGCACCGCGATCGGCTGCTTCGGCCTCACCGAGCCGGACTTCGGCAGCAACCCGGCCGGAATGCGCACCCGCGCGGTGCGCGACGGCTCGGACTGGATCCTCGACGGCACCAAGACGTGGATCACCAACGGCGGCATCGCGGACGTCGCCACCGTCTGGGCGAACACCGAGGACGGCGTGCGCGGCTTCCTGGTGCCGCGCGGCACGCCCGGCTTCACCACCCGCGACATCGGGCGGAAGCTGTCGCTGCGCGCCTCGGTCACCTCCGAGCTGCACCTGGACGGCGTCCGGCTGCCCGCCGAGGCCCGACTGCCGGGCGCGAAGGGGCTGCGCGGCCCGCTGTCCTGCCTGAACGAGGCGCGGTTCGGCATCCTGTTCGGCGCGGTCGGCGCGGGCCGAGACTCGCTCCAGGCGGCGCTGCGGTACGCGGACTCGCGGGTCCAGTTCGACCGGCCGATCAGCGGTTTCCAGCTGACCCAGCGCAAGTTCGCCGACATGGCGCTCGCGCTCGGCAACTCCGCGCTGCTGGCGGTCCACCTCGGCCGGCTCAAGGACGGCGGGCGGCTGCGGCCCGAGCAGGTCAGCGTCGGCAAGCTCAACAACGTGCGGGAGGCGCTGAAGATCGCCCGCGAGTGCCGCACGGTCCTCGGGGCCAACGGCATCTCGCTGGAGTACTCGCCGATCCGGCACGCCAACAACCTGGAGTCGGTGCTGACCTACGAGGGCACCGGCGAGATCCACACGCTGGTGGTCGGCCAGGCGCTCACCGGGCAGGCGGCCTACCGGTAGGGCGTGTCCGACACGCCCTCGGCACGCCCCGGGCGCGCTCACCTCCCCGGGACGCGCCGAGGCCCGCGTCCGGCTTGTCCAGAGCCGGGCGCGGGCCGCCCCGTTCCCACCCGCTGCCGATGCCCGTGGCGCCGGGTGGAGCCTCTCCGGGGAGTCCGGTCAGACCGCGACCGTCTCCTCCATCTCCTCCTCGGCCTCCTCGGCCTCCTGCGGCGCCTCCGCCGGACGGCGCCCACGCCCTTCGTACATGGCCGCGGCCACCAGGGCGGCCCCGCCGAGCAGCAGCCAGACCAGCAGGGTCACGACGTGCCCGCCGAGGCCCGCGCCGCCGTCGAAGTACATGATGCTGCGCGCGCCCTCCAGGAAGCCCGCGCCCGTCCAGAAGCCGTGCAGGCCACCGAAGAACCCGTTCTGCAGTTCGGGCCGGTAGATGCCGCCGGAGGAGGTGAAGTTCAGCATCACGAACAGCACCATCAGGGCCAGCGTGGTCCACTTCTTCAGGAAGCTGTGCAGGCCGATGCCGATCAGTACGATGCCCGCCGAGTAGAGCCAGCCGAGCGCCCAGATCGCCGCGTAGTCGTGGTCGACCACGTGGAAGACCGGCCCCGCGGTGACGATCCCGATCACGCTGACCACCAGCGAGACGGCCACTCCGACCAGTGCCCGGATCTTCACGCTCAGCCCCGCGCCGGCCGCGCCGATCGCCGCGACGCTGGCGTAGGAGCCGATGCTCAGCGCGACCAGCAGGAAGAACAGGCCCTGTCCGGTCGGGTCGCCCTTGGCCGGGGTGGTCAGGTCGGTCACGTGCAGCGGCACGCCCTGCCTGTCGGTGACGTTGGTGAACACCGCGGTGGCGGCCACCACGGAGGTGTCCGAGTTGCCCTTGGCGACGATCAGTTCGGGGCTCTTGGCGTCCGGGACGAAGGCGCCCACCAGGTCCCGGTCGCGCAGCTGCTGCTCGGCGGCGGCCCGGTCGTCCACGGTGCGGACGTCGAGCGCGTCCCCGGCCTTGCCCTGGATCGCCTGCGCCAGGCCCTGCGCCTGCGGCGTGGTGCCGACCACGGCCACCTTGAGGTGGTGCGGCTCGGGCTGGTGGAAGGCGCCCTGGTAGGCGAGCGCCATGCCCAGGCACATCAGCAGCGGGGTGATCAGGTGGGTGGCCAGGTGCTTGAGCGAGTGCCCCAGGGTGGGCGCTGCGGCGGGGTTCCGGGGTGTGCTCATGGCGTTCGTACCGTCCTCCGGTGGTGTCTCTCGGTGACGAGAAGGTGGGAAATGCAACCAATGCAGGTGGTAAATGCAACCATCTATCGATGTAGCTTACAACTATCCGACATCATTCGGAAGCCTGGCCACCGACCGGACACCGACCGACCGCCGACCGGCCAGCGACCGACCGGCGACCGGACAGCGACCGACCGGCGGCCAGGCCCTGCCCGGGGCGACCGTCAGCCCAGCTCGAACACCCCGTACGAGAACCCGTCCGCCCGCAGCTCCCCGTCCACCAGCCGCACGCCCTGCACCTCCAGCGGCCGGACACCCGGCGCCCACCGGTCACCCTCCGGCAGGCCCGGCAGCCGTACGGATGCCGGCTCCCGGCCCGGGTTGACCGCCACCAGGTACCGCCCGGCCCGGGTGTACACCAGCGGGTAGCCGGCGTGGCGGACCTCCAGCCCGCCGGCCGCGCCCAGCCCCGGGTGCGCCCGGCGCAGTGCGATCAGCCGCCGCACGGTGTGCAGCAGCGAGGTCGGGTCGGCGCGCTGGGAGAGCACGTCCGGGCGGTGCGGGTCCGGATCCACCGGCAGGTACAGCCGCTCGGGCGGGGCGCTGGAGAAGCCCGCGGTCGGGCCGGGCGTCCACTGCATCGGGGTGCGCGAGCCGGCCCGGTTGAACCGCGGGCCGAGCACGCTGCCCTCGGTGTCGGGCAGGCCCGGCAGGTAGCGCATTCCGATCTCGTCGCCGTAGTAGACGGCCGGGAGGGTGGGCCAGGTGAGCAGGAAGGCGAAGGCCGGGGCGAGTTGCTCCGCGCCGCGCGGGCCGGTGGCCAGGCGGGAGAAGTCGTGGTTGGCGGTGGGCAGCACGATGTGCCCGCCGCCCTCGGTGAGTTCGGCCGCCGAGCGCCAGGCGTCCAGGAAGGGCTGCGGGGTGCCGCGGCCCTCGGCCTCGAAGTAGCAGGCCTCCTGGTGCCAGAACTCCTCGACCGTCCCGCCGTTGTTGTTCCAGAGCGAGCGCAGCGGCAGGCCGTGGTCCTCCCCGCCGAAGTGCAGGAAGAAGTCCGCGTGGAAGCCCGCCGCGACGGCGGCGGCCGGGTCGCCCCACTCGGCGAGCAGGGCGGCCTCGGGGTGGCCGCGGTCCAGCCAGTCGCGCAGCTCGGTCCAGAGCTTGGCGGTCTCCGCCTTGCCCGGGTCGTCCTTGACCAGCGAGTACGCCATGTCCACCCGGAAGCCGGACACCCCGAGGCCGAGCCAGTGCGCCATGATCGCGCGCAGCGCCGCCCGGTTGGCGCGCGGGCCGTCCGCGTCCACCGCCTGCCGCCAGGGCTCCTCCGAACTGCTGCGCGCGTACCCGAAGTTGAGCGCCGGCTGACAGTCGAAGAAGTTCGGCCGGTACCAGCCGGGGCGGCTGCCGGGCGAGGCCACGAAGCCGTCCACCGGGCGGTCGGACCAGATGTAGCGGTGGTCGGACGGGTCCTCGGCGGAGGCCAGGAACCAGGGGTGGCGGTCGGAGGTGTGCCCGGCCACCAGGTCCAGCAGGACCCGGATTCCCCTGCGGCGGGCGGCCTCGACCAGGGCCACCAGGTCATCGGTGCCGCCGTAGCGCGGGGCGGGGGCGAGGTAGTCGGTGACGTCGTACCCGGCGTCGCGGAACGGCGAGGCGAAGCAGGGGTTGAGCCAGACGGTGTCGATGCCGAGCCAGGCGAGGTGGTCCAGGTGCCCGGCGATGCCGGCGAAGTCGCCGATGCCGTCGCCGTCGGAGTCGGCGAAGCTCTGCGGGTAGATCTGGTACAGCACGGCGTCGGCGAGCCAGTCGGGGCCGGGGCGGGTCGAGGTCATGGGTGGTTCCTCCTGCCGGGGTCCGGGGGCCCGGGGCTGGCCGGGCGGGGCTGAGCCGGGACGGGATCGGCCGGGGCCGAGCCGGGTGCCCCCGATTCTCGTCCAATCCCGGCCGTCCCGACAGCCCGCCTCGCCCCGCCACCGCCTTCTTCACGGGGCCCGCACCCGCGCCGCCTTCTTCACGGGACCATCGCCGCCTTCTTCACGGGACCCGCACTGCCTTCTTCACGGGACCCGCGGCGACGGCGCCCCCTACGAGGCCGACGCCGCGCAGGCCGCCGTGAACGCCCGGGCCCGCCGGGTGATCTCCGCCCAGTCCCCCGCCGCGACCACGTCCGGCGGGACCACGTCCGTCCCCGCGCAGACCGCGAGCGCGCCGTGCGCCAGGAACTCGGCGGCGTTGCCCGCGTTCACCCCGCCGGAGGCCACCAGCGGCACGTCGGGGTAGGGGCCGCGCAGGTCCTTGAAGTAGCCGGGGCCGAAGGCCCGGGCCGGGAAGATCTTGACGGCGGCGGCGCCGAGGTCCACCGCGTGCGCGACCTCGGTCGGGGTGAGCGCCCCGAGCACCACCGGCACCCCGGCGGCGGCCGCCGCCTCGGCGACCTCGGGCCGGCAGCCGGGGGTGACCAGGAAGGCCGCCCCCGCCCCGACCCCCCGCCGGGCCTGCTCCGCGGTCAGCACCGTCCCGAGGCCGACCCGCCAGCCGGCCTTCGAGGCCTTCAGCAGATGCTCCGTCACATTCGTTGTGGTGCAGGTGAATTCGGTGAGGTTGATGCCTCCCTCGGCGAGGGCGGCGCAGAGCGCGGCGGCGTCCGGGATCCGGGGTGCGCGGACCACCGCGATCACCGGGTCGTCGCGCAGGAAGGAGCAGCCGGTAGCGGCGGCGGAACCGGTCACGGAGAGACCGGTCGCGGACGGACCAGCCGCGGACGGACCGGCCGGGGCCGGGAGATCGGTCGGGGCGGAGAGCTCGGTCATATGGCCAGGGTTCCTCGATCGGTGCGGCGCAGGGCGCGCCCGGGCCGGGCGCCGGTGGTGCGACCCTGCCGGACGACGGCGGTGCCGTTGACGTACACGTACTCGATGCCCTCGGCGGGCAGCCGGGGGCTCTCGAAGGTGGCGGCGTCCCGGACCTTCCCGGGGTCGAGGAGCACCAGGTCGGCGTGGTGGCCGGGGGCGATCCGGCCGCGCCGGTCCAGCCCCAGCCGGGCGGCCGGGCGGCCGGTCATCCGGGCGATCGTCTCCTCCAGCGTCAGCACGCCCAACTCCCGGCTGTAGTGGCCGAGGTAGCGGGGAAAGGTGCCCCAGGCCCGCGGGTGCGGCCGGGCCCCGACCAGCAGCCCGTCGCTGCCGACGGTGTGCGCGGGGTGGCGCATGATGGCCCGGACGTTCTCCTCGTGCCCGACGTGCTGGAGGATCGTGGTGGACAGTTCGTCCCGGCGCAGCAGGTCCAGGAACACCTCGGTGCCGGTCCGTTCCTCCTCCTCGGCCAGTTCGGCGACGGTGCGGCCGACCGCGCCGTCGAGCGCGGCCGAGCGGACGCCGGAGATCTGGATCGTCGTCCAGTCGGTGACCACGCCGTGGCAGCCGTCGCTGCCCTTCTCCTCCACCTCGTACCGGATCCTCGCGCACTGCGCGGGGTCGGCGAGCCGCGCCAGCGTCGCGGCCGGGCCGCCCTCGGTGGCCCAACTCGGCAGCAGGGCGGCCAGGGTGGTGGATCCGGGCAGGTAGGGGTAGCTGTCCAGGGTGAGGTCGACGCCGTCGGCGAGCGCCCGGTCGAGAAGCTCCAGAAGTTCGCCGGCCCGGCCACGGTTGACCCCGAAGTTCATCGTGGCGTGGGTCAGGTGCAGCGCGCAGCCGCTCCGCCGGGCGATCTCCACCATCTCCGCGTAGCCCTCCAACGCCCCGGCGCCGTAGGAGCGTTGGTGCGGGGCGTGGAAGCCGCCGTAGGCCGCGACGACGGTGCACAGCTCGATCAGCTCGGCGGTGTCGGCGTACATTCCGGGGGTGTAGCTGAGGCCGCTGGACATGCCGACCGCGCCGTCCAGCAGGCTCTTCGCCAGCACCTGCCGCATCCGGTCGAGTTCGCCCGGGGTGGGCGGACGGTCGGCCCAGCCCATGGCGAGCATCCGCAGCGTTCCGTGCGGGACGAGGTAGCAGGCGTTGACGGCCGTTCCGGTGCGGTCGATCCGGTCCAGGTAGCCGGCGACGTCCCGCCAGTCCCAGTCGAAGCCGTCCGGATCGCCGTTCCAGCCCGCTGTCTGGCGGCGCAGCGCGGGCAGCGTGACGTCGTCCACCGGGGCGTAGGACAGGCCGTCCTGGCCGAGGACCTCGCAGGTGACGCCCTGGGTGACCTTGGCCGGGTGCTCGGGTTCGAGCAGCAGGGCGAGGTCGGAGTGGGCGTGCATGTCGATGAAGCCGGGGGCCAGCACCAGGCCGTCGGCGTCCACCCGGTCGGGCGCGTCGAGGCCCTCGCCGATCTCGGTGATCAGACCGTCGGCGATCCGGACGTCGGCCCGGTAGCGCTCCGCGCCGGTGCCGTCCACCACGGTGGCGCCCCGGAAGACGGTCGCGCCGCCGCCGTCCCGCCCACCCGTGGCGGACGTTCTCTCCCCGGGCATCAGAAGAACGTCCTGACCAGGCCGGTGACCTTCGGCTCGGCCGCGTCCGCGGAGTCCAGCACCGGGATCGCCGTCCACTTGTCGAAGGCCGTGCACGGGTGCGAGACGCCCAGCCGCAGCACCGCGCCGATCGGCGCGAGGTCGCCCGCGTCGCGCAGGAAGGCGTGCTGGTCGTTGAGCGCGGTGATCCGCGCCGCCGTTCCGGTCAACTCCACTCCGCCGCGCACCCGTTGCGGCTCGGGCAGGCCCTCGTCGAAGGGCAGGTCGCGCTTGCCGGCGTCCAGCAGCGCGAGCTGCGGCTCGGGCCGGGACACCACCCGGGCCCAGCCGTGCAGCGCGCCGCGGAACGGCGTCCGCCCACCGTCCCGGGCGAGCGGCGAGATGCCGCGGTAGAAGCCGTCGTCGTGGGCGATGTACGCGCCCGAGCGCAGCACCGTGAACGCCTCCGGCAGGTCCGCCAGTTCCTCGACCACCAGGTCGAAGTAGGCGCTGCCGCCGGCCGAGACCACCGGCCGGGTGCCGTCCGGGTAGGCGCTCGCCAGCCGGCCGTGCAGGTCGCCCAGCTCCCGCAGGTAGCGGCGGACGGCGGCCAGCCCCTCGGCCGAGGCGTCGTGCGCGATCGCGCCCTCGTACCCGCCGACGCCCGCCAGGCGCAGGGTGGGGGCGCGCAGCACGGCGGCGGCGACCTCGACGGCGGCGTCCGCGCCGCGGGCGCCGGTGCGTCCGCCGGGGCCGCCGAGCTCGACCAGCACCTCGACCGGCCGCTCGGCGCCGGCGGCGCGCAGCGCCTCGTCCATCAGCCGGACGCTCTCGGTGGAGTCGACCCAGGACAGGAAGGCGAAGTCCGGGTCGGCGGCGAGTTCGTCGGCGAGCCAGGCGAGGCCGGCCGGGTCGAGCAGGGTGTTGGCGAGCAGGATGCGCTGCACCCCGAAGGCCCGGGCGACCCGCACCTGGGGCAGGTTGGCGAGGGTGATGCCGTGGCTGCCGGCGTCGAGCTGCGCCTGCCAGAGGGCGGGCGCCATGGTGGTCTTGCCGTGCGGGGCGAGCGCGACGCCCGCCTTGGCGCACCAGTCGGCCATGGTGCGGACGTTGTGGTCGACGGCGGCGCCGTCGAGGGTGAGCATCGGGGTGCCGAGCGAGGAGAGGGTGGGGCCGGTGGCGAGCCATTCCCGGGTGCTGCGGCCCCACGACTGCGGTGGAGCGGCTTTGAACCGCCAGTCGAGCGGCTCGTCGGCCAGGGCGGCCACCGCGCCACGGGCGATGCCCGGTCCGGTGACACTGCTTGCGAAGGTCTGCTCCACCGTGTTCCTCCATCCGCACAGGTTGCAACATGCGCAACGAGGGTTGCACATGCTGGCAACACGGTTCTAGCATCGGCGCCGGATCAAGGTCAACGGACCCGACTCCCGGTCAACGGGGTCGGCTCACGTGAGCGCTCTCGGACGACGCGGCACTCACACGCTCACACGCAGCGGAGTCGGCCCGGTGGGCCCGCTCTCGACGGAACGGCCGCAGACGAGGAGCCCCGCACATGCCGCGACAGGACACCCAGGGCCCGACCCGCCCCGGCCCTCCCCCGACGGCCGTGTGCGTGGGCGAGTCGATGGCCGTCCTGCTGCCGGACCGCCCGGGCCCGCTGGAGTCGGTGGAGAGCTTCCGGCTCTCGGTCGGCGGAGCGGAGTCCAACGTGGCGGGCGCACTGGCCGCCCACGGCGTGCCGACCGCCTGGATCAGCCGGGTCGGCGACGACGGCTTCGGCCGCCGGCTGCTCGCCGAGGTGGCCGCCCGCGGCGTGGACGTCTCGGCGGTCGCGGTCGACCCGCACCGCCCGACCGGCCTCTACCTCAAGGAGGTCGGCGGAAGCACCGGCGACCGCCACGACCTCGGGCCCGGCCGCAGCCGGCTGCACTACCACCGGCGCGGCTCCGCGGCCGCCGCGCTCTCCCCCGACCTGCTCGCCGAGCCGGCCGCCGCCGCCCTGCTGACCGGCGCCCGGCTGCTGCACCTGTCCGGGATCACGGCCGCGCTCTCAGACGACTGCCTCGCCCTGCTGCGCGCCCTGCTCGCCGACCGCCGGCCGCACCGCCTGGTCAGCTTCGACCTCAACTGGCGCCCCTCGCTCTGGCGCGAGCGCGACCCGGCCGTGCTGCCGCCGCTACTGGACGCCGCCGACCTGCTGCTGCTCGGCGCCGACGAGGCCGCCGCCGCCTTCGGCACCGGCGACCCGGCCGCCCTGCGCCGCCGCTTCCCCGCCCCGGCCACCCTCGTGGTCAAGGACGCCGCCCGCCAGGTGACCGCCCTGGAACGGGACGGCACGGCGGTCACCGAGCCGGCCCTCGCGGTCGAGGTGGTCGAGGCGACCGGCGCGGGCGACGCCTTCGCGGCCGGCTACCTGGCCGGCACCGTCCGGGGCCTGGACCAGCGGCGCCGGCTGCGGCTCGGCCACCTGAGCGCCGCCTGCGCGCTGACCGCCCACGGCGACCAGGCCGAACTGCCGGACGCCGCCGTGGTGGCCGCGCTGCTCGACGCCTCGCCCGCCCAGTGGGCCGCCACCCGGGTCACCGCGGAGGGCATCACCGGCCCGGCCCTGCCCGCCGACGGCGCGCGCCCCGCCGACCGCACACCGTCCGCCGGACCGCCGCCGGCCGCCGACCGGGCCCGGGCACAATGAGCGGGAACCCCGGCCCTCGAAGCGGAGCACGATGAGTCAGACCGTCACCCGCGCCCTGCGCATCCTCGCCGAGCTCGGCGAGGGCGAGCGTTCCCTCGACCAGCTCGCCGAGGTGCTCGGCGTCCACAAGACGACCGTCCTCCGACTGCTCCAGAGCCTCGAAGAGGAACGATTCGTCTATCGCGACGCGAGCTACCGCTACCACCTGGGCGCCGGCCTCTTCGCACTCTCCGGCCTGGCCCTGGAGCAGCGCGGCGTGCGCCGGATCGCCGCCCCGCACCTGGCCGAGCTGAACGCCGCCACCGGCCAGACCGTGCACCTGGCCGCCTACGAGGGCGGCGAGGTGGTCTACATCGACAAGTTCGACTCCCGCCACCCGGTGCGGATGTACTCCCGGATCGGCCTGCGCGCCGCCCTGCACAGCGCCGCCGTCTCCAAGGTGCTGCTCGCCGACCTGCCGCTGCCCGAGCGGCGCCGGGTGGTGGCCGGGATCGACTTCACCCCGCACACCGCGCGCACCCTGACCACCCCCGAGGCCCTGCTCGCCGAGCTGGAGAAGGTCGCCGCCCAGGGCTGGGCGCAGGACCACGCCGAGCACGAGGCCTTCATCAACTGCGTGGCCGCACCCGTCCGGGACGCCAGCGGCCGGGTGGTGGCCGCCGCCTCGATCTCCGTCCCGGACGTCGTCCTGCCGTACGAGCAGGTGCTGGACCTGCTCCCGCAGCTGCTCGCCACCACCCGCGCCGTCTCGGCCGACTGCGGCCGCCCCGACCACAACTGACGAACCGTCGACACAGTTAAGGAATCCGAATCCCATGACCTCCGAGCACCTCCGGAACGGCGAGAAGACCGAGATCCGCACCGACGGCGCCCCCGCTCCCGCCTGGATGTTCTCCCAGGGCGTCCGCAAGGGTCCGATCCTCCAGGTCTCCGGCCAGGGCCCGCAGGACCCGGCCACCGGCGAGTACCTGCACCACGGCGACGTGAAGGCGCAGACCCGCCGCACCCTGGAGAACGTCAAGGCCATCGTCGAGGCCGGCGGCGCCACCGTCGAGGACGTGGTGATGTTCCGCGTCTACCTGACCAAGCGCGCCGACTTCCCGCTGATGAACGAGGTCTACGCCGAGTTCATCGACGAGAACATCAAGCCCGGCGGCGTGAAGCCGTGCCGCACCACCGTCTTCGTCGAGCTGCCGCAGGAGCCGATGCTGGTCGAGATCGACGCCCAGGCCGTCGTCGGCTGACGCACCGCCGCACCGAGGGGCCCGGACGCCGCAGTCGCGTCCGGGCCCCTCGCCCGTCCGGCGGCCTGCTTGCCACGCCTCCACCCGCACATTAGGTTAGGCTCACCTAACTAACTGGAGGTCCGTCCATGAGCCTGCCCACCGGCGACACCGAGGTCCCCGAGCCCACCACCGCCGAACGGATCCACAGCCTGCTCAGCACGACCTCCTCGCTCACCGTCCGCGCCCTCGGCGAGCACCACCACCTGAACACCCCGGTCTCAGTGCACGGCTCCCGGCTGCGCCTGCGCACCGCCCTGGACGACCCGCTCACCACGGCCGCCATCGGCGCCGCCGACGGTCTCGCCGTCGTCCTCGACGTCACCGACATCGCCCCCGTCGCCGTCCGCGACCGGGTCCGCGCCCGCCTCACCCTGGCCGGCCGGCTCCACCTGGCCCACCTCGCCGACGACGGCCTCGGCGTGCACCTGCGGGTGGACGTCGCCCACGCCGTCCTCGCCACCCCGTACGGCACCGGCGCGATCACCGCCGCCGACCTCGCGCTCGCCGGCCCCGACCCGCTGGCCCGGCACGAGGCCGCGCTGCTCACCCACTTCGCCGACGACCACGCCGAGGCGCTCGACGTCCTGACCCGGCTGCTCGACCCGGCCGTGCTCACCCACGACCCCGAGGTCCGCCCGCTCGCCCTGGACCGCCACGGCCTGGTGCTGCGCCTGGACCACCCGCACGGCCACCGCGACGTCCGCCTGGTCTTCCCCGAACCGGCCCGGGACACCGAGGACTTCGGCCACCGGATGCACGCGCTGCTGGCCGCCGCCCAGTACGGCCTGCCGGTCCACCGGCGCTGAACCCGGCGCACCGCGAGCGCCGGCCGGTGACCGCTCGACCGCGCCCCCAGCACCACCCGCCCGTTCACCGCTCGACCGCGTCCTCCAGCACCACCCGCCCGATCCGCGCGTACAGCTCCGGCCGCCAACGGCGCACCGCCAGCGCCAGCCCGACCCCGCCCGCGAACACCCCGATCACCAGGTACGGGATCAGCCGGAACAGCAGCGTGTGCGCCGCCGCCCCGGCCGCGGCGTCCTTGTTGAGCACCAGCAGCACCACCACCCCGGCCATCGCCACCCCGCCCACCAGCGGTGCGACCAGCGTCCGGAACCAGTTCGCGGTCTCCGGGTGCCGCCCCCGCACGTGGAAGTACCCGACCACGGCGAAGGAGCAGAGCGTCTGCACGACCAGGATCGCCATCGTCCCGAGCAGCGCCAGCAGCGTGTACAGGTGCGCGTACGGGTCCATCCCGGCCGCCAGGAACCCCGCCACCAGCCCCACCGCGATCACCGACTGCACCACCGAGGCGACGTGCGGCGAACCGTGCCGCGCATGGGTGCGGCCGAGCGCCGGGTGCAGCAGCCCCTCCCGGCCGATCGCGTACAGGTACCGGGCCGCGCACTGGTGGAAGGCCATCGCGCAGGCGAACGAGCCGGTGACGACCAGCCATTGGAACACCTTCACCGCCCAGGCCCCCAGGTGCGCGCCGAGCGGGTCGAAGAACAGGCTGTTGCCGTCCTTGCCCGGCACGGCGCCGCTCGCCACCGCGACCGCCCGCCCGACGCCGTTGCCGGACACGATCATCCAGGACACGAAGACGTAGAGCAGCCCGACGCCGATCACCGACACCAGCGTCGCCCGCGGCACCACCCGCTTGGGGTCGCGGGACTCCTCGCCGTACATCGCGGTGGACTCGAATCCCACCCAGGACCAGAACGCGAAGAACAGGCCGAGCCCGGCCGCCGCCGCGCCCGAACCACCCACCCCCCTCAGCGCGTTCAGCGGGTTCACGGCCCCGACCACGATCCCGTCCGGCCCGCCGCCGGAGAACAGCACCGCGAACGAGACCGCCCCCAGCACCCCGATCTCCAGCACCAGCGCGACCCCGAGCACCTTGGCCGTCAGGTGCAGGTCGAACCAGGCCATCACCCCGATCACCGTCGCCCCGAACAGCGCGTACCAGCCCCAGCCCAGGTCCACCCCCAGCTGCGAACGGACCAGTCCGCGCAGCGAGTACGCGAAGAAGCCGAGGGCCGAGGCCTCGGTGACGACGTACGCCAGCACCGCGAGCAGCCCCGAGGCCATCCCGACCACCCGGCCCAGCCCGTGCGAGACGTAGCCGTAGAACGCGCCGGCCGCGGTGATGTGCCGGGCCATCGCCACGTACCCGACCGAGAACACCGTCAGCACCACGGTCGCCACGACGTACGCGGCGGGCGCGCCGGCGCCGTTGCCCTGCCCGACGATGATCGGCAGGTTGCCCGTCATCGCGGTGATCGGGGCGGCGGTGGCGAGCGCCATGAACACCACGCCGACCAGGCCGACCGAGTCCGCCTTCAGCCGGTCGACGCCGCCCGTCCCCGGCCGCTCCCGCCCGGCCTTCTCCCCCGCCACGTCCCCGCTCCGGACCGCCATCCGGCCTCCTCGCCTCCCGGACCCGCCCGACCGCCGGACCGGCCGGACGCTGACCGTCCGACAGCATGGCGCGCCGGAGCAGCCCCGCGATCGGGCCGACGGCCCTCCGGAGCAGTCGGGTTGACGCCGCGTTCGACCGGTCGAACGACGCTCCGGAACCCGCCGGACGGCCGGGGCACGACCGGACGGGCCCGGAAACGGCAGCGGCCGGCCCGGCCGTACGAGGAGGTCCTCGTGCGGCCGGGCCGGCCTGGGCGTGTCCCGCGCCCATGTCCGCCGTGCGGCGATCACCCGGTCGAGCGGTCACCCGACATGACCATCCCGGAGGATCGATTCGCCCCGCAGCAGCGGTGGTTCCGAAAACCCTCGGCGCTCAGCGGCCCCGGATCAGAGCGCGACGCCGTGCGCGCGCAGGTAGGCGACCGGGTTGATGTCCGAGCCGTACTCCGAGCCGTTGCGGATCTCGAAGTGCAGGTGCGGGCCGGTCACGTTGCCGGTGGCGCCGGAGAGGCCGATCTGCTGGCCGGCGGTGACGGCCTGACCGATCCTCACGCCGATCGAGGAGAGGTGCGCGTACTCGGCGTAGTGACCGTCGGCGAGCTTGATCTCGACCTCGTTGCCGTAGGCGCCGCCGTTGCCGGCCTTGACCACGACGCCGTTGGCGACGGCGCGCAGCGGGGTGCCGGTGGAGGCGACGAAGTCCTGGCCGGTGTGGTGGCCGGAGGCCCACATCGAGCCGGCCACGCCGTAGGCGGTGCCGAGCCTCGGGTTGGCCAGCGGGGCGACGAAGCCGGAGGTGGCGGCGGCGACCGGAGTGGCGGTCACGACCGCAGCCGGAGCGGCGACCTGCAGCTGGGTCTGGAGCTGGGCGGACGGCTTGGCGGCCTCGGTCTTCACCTGGACCTGGGCCTGCGGCTTGGCGGCCTGGGTCGCCGGGGCGGCCGGCTGGGCGGGCTTCGCCGGGGCGGCCGGCTTGGCCGGGGCGGCGTCGGCGGCCGGCGCGGCGGCGTGGCCCGACAGCGCGAGCTGCTGGCCCGGGAAGATCAGGTTCGGGTCGGCACCGACGACCGAGCGGTTCTGCTCGTACAGCGCGTGCCAGCCGCCCTCGACGTTCTTGGCGTCGGCGATCTTGGACAGGGTGTCTCCGCTGACGACGCGGTAGCTCTCCTGCGCGGCCGGGGTGGCCGGGGCAGCGGCCGGCGCGGCCGGCTTGGCGTCCGTGGAGGCGGCGGCCTGCGCGGCCGGGGCGGCCGGAACGGTGTGGGCCTGGGCGCTCACCGCGGTGACGAGCGGGAGGGCGAAGGAGACACCGGTGACGGCGGTCGCGATGCCGATACGGGCGGCGCGGGGCAGGGCGATACGACGAGCCTGAGCAGGCATGGAATTTTCCTCTCCGACGCCTGCGAGGTGAGCTGTCGGGTTCGGGCTGGAGTTGCCCGGCCGCATGCGCGGCTTCACCCCTAGCCGGTCCTGGACGCCCGCGCCCTGAGGCGCGAACTCCGGTCCGGCGACTTACCTGTGGGTCCCCCGCTCCTGCCGTACAGAGTTCGTTTCGAACCACCGGGCAGCGGCAGGACTCGGCGTTCCACCCGGTGGATCCGTCCGGACTGGCCGGGCGGTCGCTGAACTAAAACCCATCCGTTCGGGTGAAGCAATGTCGATCTCTTGAAAGGGCAACCATCTCCCCCGTTCCGGTGACCCTCCGCAGACCGGACCCCACGGTGCGTACACAACCCATTCACCCCCCGCCACTGATCCACGACCCTGCGCCGAGATCGGCGACGGAACGCAGCCACCCGTTCACGCACCGCCGACCGTCAACACACCCACCGGTGACCCTTGTCACGTGCGCCCCGGCAGCGCAGGATTCGCCCGTGGCCACCTCCGAGGCCGGCACCCTGCGCCTGGGCACCGCGCAGGGTCGCTGGGTACTACTGGCGACCGTGCTCGGCTCGAGCATGGCGATGCTCGACGGCACCGTCGTGAACGTCGCCCTGCCCCGGATCGGCGCCGACCTCGGCGCCTCCCTGGCGTCCCTGCAATGGACTCTGAACGCCTATCTGCTCACCCTGGCGGGCCTGATCCTGCTCGGCGGCGCGCTCGGCGACCGGTACGGGCGGCGCAAGGTCTTCCTGATCGGCGTGGTCTGGTTCGCCATCGCCTCCGCGGCCTGCGCCGCGGCGCCGAACATCCACGTGCTGATCGCCGCCCGCGCCGTCCAGGGCATCGGCGGGGCGCTGCTCACCCCCGGCTCGCTCGCCATGCTCCAGGCCGTCTTCCACCCCGACGACCGCTCGGCCGCGGTCGGGCTCTGGTCCGGCCTCGGCGGGGTGTCCGCCGCGATCGGCCCCTTCCTCGGCGGCTGGCTGGTGGACGGCCCCGGCTGGCGCTGGATCTTCCTGCTGAACCTGCCGCTCGCCGCCGCCGTGATCGCGGTGACCACCCGGTCGGTGCCGGAGACCCGGGACGAGGCCGCCACCGGCCGCTTCGACGTGCTCGGCGCCGTGCTCGCCGCCCTCGCGCTCGGCGCGATCACCTACGCGCTGACCGCGGCCGGCGAGGGCCTGTCCCCGGCGGTCTGGGTCAGCGGGGTGATCGGGGTGGCGCTCGGCGTCGCCTTCGTGGCCGTCGAGCGCCGCGCCCCCGAACCGATGCTGCCGCTCGGGCTGTTCTCCTCCCGGCTGTTCACCGCGGTGAACCTGGTCACCCTGTGCGTGTACGCGGCGTTCAGCGGCGTCTTCTTCCTGCTGGTGGTGCAGCTCCAGATCGTGTCCGGGTTCTCGCCGCTGGTGTCGGGCTTCGCCCTGGTGCCGATCACCGTGCTGATGCTGGCGCTGTCCGCGCGCGCCGGGCGCCTCGGCAAACGGATCGGCCCGCGCGTCCCGCTGACCGTCGGCCCCCTGCTGTGCGCCGCCGGGGTGCTGCTGATGCTGCGCATCGGCCCCGGCTCCTCGTACTGGGTGGACGTGCTGCCCGCCGTCACGGTGCTGGGCTGCGGGATGACGCTGCTGGTCGCGCCGCTGACGGCGACCGTGCTGGCCGCCGTCGAGGTCCGGCACGCCGGCATCGCCAGCGGGGTCAACAACGCCGCCGCCCGCGCGGCCGGCCTGCTCGCGGTGGCCGCCCTGCCGGCGCTGGCCGGGCTGAGCGGCGACGCCTACCGGGTGCCCTCCGCGGTCGACTCCGCCTTCCACACCGCGATGCTGATCTGCGCGGGCCTCCTGGTGGCCGGCGGGCTGATCGCGGCCGCGACCGTACGGGGCAATGTGCTCGCCCCCGAGGAGCAGCCGGTGGCCGAGCCGAACTGCGACTGGCCGTGCGGACCCACCACCCCGCCGCTCGACCCCGGCCACGTCCCCACGACGAGCGAGGGCCCCGCCACCGGTCCGGCGGCAGGGCCCTCGACTCTGAACTGACCGAACGTCAGAGGATGTCGGCCGGCGCGTACTTGGCGGCCTCCGGGTAGGCGGCCGCGACGGCCTCCACCTGGCGGACGACCTCGGCGACCTGGGCACCGGCCGCGCCGGTGAAGGACAGCCGGTCGGCCAGCAGCGCGTCCAGCGCGGCCCGGTCCAGCGGGATCCGCTCGTCGGCGGCCAGCCGGTCCAGCAGCTCGTTCTCCCGGGCGCCCGCGCGCATCGCCAGCGCGGAGGCGACGGCGTGCTCCTTGATGACCTCGTGCCCGGTCTCCCGGCCGACGCCCGCGCGCACCGCGCCCATCAGCACCTTCGTGGTGGCGAGGAACGGCAGGTAGCGGTCCAGCTCGGCCTCGATCACGGCGGGGAAGGCGCCGAACTCGTCGAGGACGGTCAGGAAGGTCTCCAGCAGGCCGTCGAAGGCGAAGAACGCGTCCGGCAGCGCGACCCGGCGCACCACCGAGCAGGAGACGTCGCCCTCGTTCCACTGGTCGCCGGCCAGCTCGCCGGTCATCGAGGCGTAGCCGCGCAGGATGACGGCCAGGCCGTTGACGCGCTCGCAGGAGCGGGTGTTCATCTTGTGGGGCATCGCGGAGGAGCCGACCTGGCCCTCCTTGAAGCCCTCCGTGACCAGCTCGTGGCCGGCCATCAGGCGGATGGTCTTGGCCAGGCTGGACGGCGCGGCGGCCAGCTGGACGAGGGCGGTGAGCACCTCGAAGTCCAGCGAGCGCGGGTAGACCTGGCCGACGCTGGTCAGCACGTTCTCGAAGCCGAGGTGCCCGGCGACCCGGCGCTCCAGCTCGGCCAGCTTGTCGGTGTCGCCGCCGAGCAGGTCCAGCATGTCCTGGGCGGTGCCGACCGGGCCCTTGATCCCGCGCAGCGGGTAGCGGGCGATCAGCTCCTCCAGGCGGCGGAAGGCGACCAGCAGCTCGTCGGTGATCGACGCGAACCGCTTGCCCAGGGTGGTGGCCTGCGCGGCCACGTTGTGCGAGCGGCCGGCCATGACCAGCTCGGAGTGCTGGGCGGACAGCTTGGCCAGACGCACCAGGACGGCCACCGTGCGGTCGCGCACGTGCTCCAGGGACTGGCGGATCTGGAGCTGCTCGACGTTCTCGGTCAGGTCCCGGGAGGTCATTCCCTTGTGGATCTGCTCGTGCCCGGCGAGGTCGCTGAACTCCTCGATCCGGGCCTTGACGTCGTGGCGGGTGACCCGCTCACGGGCGGCGATCGAGCCGAGGTCGACCTGGTCGATCACCCGCTCGTAGTCGGCGACGGCGGTGGCCGGCACCTCGACGCCGAGGTCCTGCTGGGCCTTCAGGACGGCGAGCCACAGGTGGCGCTCGAGGACCACCTTGTGCTCGGGGGACCACAGCTGGGCCAGGGTCGCCGAGGCGTACCGGGAGGCCAGGACATTGGGGATCTGGGGCTTCGCGCTCACGCTTCGCAAGAGTAACAGCCGAGGTCACGCCGAACGTCGGCGGCCGGGGTAGGCTGGGTCAATTGAGCGCCTTTCAGATGGCGCACCGCAACCTTCTCACCGCAAGGATACCACACCGATGAGCGAACATCCAGTGGTCCCGGGAAACCCCGGCGACGCCCTCGCCGCGGCCCTGCGCACCGAGCAGGCCCGCCTCACCCGGCTCTACTCCCGGCTCGACACGGTGCGCGAACGGGCCCGCCGCACCGCCGACGGCGCCCACGACGGAGCCGCCCCCGGCGGCACCCACCAGGCCCGGCTGGAACGCGAGGTGCGCGCCCGCGAGGCCGCCCGCCACGCGGCCCGGCTGGACGCGGTCGAACGCGGCCTGTGCTTCGGCCGCCTCGACGAGCGCGACGGCACCGTCCACTACATCGGCCGCACCGGCCTGACCGACGACGCGTACGAACCGCTGCTGCTCGACTGGCGCACCCCGGCCGCCCGCCCCTTCTACACCGCGACCCCCGCCCGTCCGGGCCCGGTCGTGCGCCGCCGCCACCTGCACACCCGGGGCCGCACCCTCACCGGGCTGGACGACGAGGCGCTCGACCTCGCCGGGCTGGACGAGTCCGGCCGGCGCGGCCTGGTCGGCGAGGCCGCACTGCTCGCCGCCCTCGGCCGCGAGCGCACCGGCCGGATGGGCACCGCCGTCGCCACCATCCAGGCCGAGCAGGACCGGGTGATCCGCTCCCCGCTGCCCGGCGCCCTGGTGGTCCAGGGCGGCCCCGGCACCGGCAAGACGCTGGCCGCCCTGCACCGCGCCGCCTACCTGCTGTTCACCCACCGCACCGCACTGGAGCGCCGGGGCGTGCTGGTGATCGGCCCCAACCCCGGCTTCCTGCGGTACATCGACCAGGTGCTGCCCGCCCTCGGCGAGACCGAGGTGGTGCTGCGCACCGTCGGCGAGCTCCTCCCCGGCGTCACCGCCACCCGCACCGACGCGCCGGCCGCCGCCCTGGCCAAGGGCGGCCCCTGGATGGCCGGGGTGCTCCGCCGCGCCCTGGCCGCCCACCAGACGGCCCCCGCCGACGGCCTGGACCTCGGCGACGGGCTGCGGGTCTCCGCCCGGACCTGCGCCGAGGCCCGGGACGCCGCCCGAGGCCTGCGGCTGCCGCACAATCGGGCCCGCGGCTTCTACCTGAGCACCCTGCTCGACGCCCTCGCCATCGCCCAGGCGCTCACCCTCGGCCGCCCGTACGACGACGAGGAGGCCCACTACGCCCCGCGCGAGCTGTGGGAACGGCCGGACGTCCGCGCCGCGCTCGACCCGCTCTGGCCCCGGCTCACCGCCCTGCAACTGATCGAACGACTGCTCACCGACCGGGAGTTGCTCACCGAGACGGCCCCCGACCAGGCATCCGCCCTGCTCCGCCCGCCCGGCTCGGACTGGACGGTCGAGGACGTCCCACTGCTCGACGAGGCCGCCGAACTCCTCGGCACGACACGGGAATCCGCCCCGACCGACGACGACCCGGACGAACTCGCCTTCGCCCAGGGCGTGCTGACCATCACCGGGCAGACCGACGACGCCCTGCTGGACTCCGCCGCCCTCGCCGAGCGCTTCCGTGACAACGGCCCGTACCGCTCCACCGCCGAACGCGCCGCCGCCGACCGCACCTGGGCGTACGGCCACGTCGTCGTGGACGAGGCGCAGGAGCTGTCCGCGATGGCCTGGCGCGCCGTCCTGCGGCGCGTCCCGACCAGCTCGCTCACCATCGTGGGAGACCTCGCCCAGACCGGATCGCCCGCCGGCGCCCGCGGTTGGGCCGACATGCTCGACCCGCACCTGCCCGGCCGCTGGCGCGAGGAACGGCTGAGCGTCAACTACCGCACGCCGGAGCCCGTCATGGCCCTCGCCACCGCCGTGCTGCGCACCGCCCTGCCCGACCACCGGCCGCCCGAGTCCATCCGCCCGGGCACCGAGCGGCCCCGCGCCGTCCCCGTCCCGGACGGCGACTTCGCCGCGGCGCTCACCCGGCTGCCCGGCGGCCCGGGCACCCTGGGCGTGATCGCCCCGGACACCCTGGCGGCCGAGCTGGACGCGCTCACCGTCGCGGACGCCAAGGGGCTGGAGTTCGACGCGGTGGTCGTCGTCGAGCCGGCCGGACTCGCCCCGCGCGACCTCTACGTCGCCCTGACCCGGACCACCCGCTCACTCACCCTGCTCCACCACCGGCCGCTGCCACCGGAACTCGCCGGGCTGCTCTGACCGGGACGGCGCGCGGGCGGCGCGGGCGGCGCGTTCTCTTCTGCGCGCGCTACTGCGCGCCGCCCGTACGGCCGGCCAGCACCGGCAGCACCTGCGCGCAGATGGAGTGCAGCGCGATCCGCTGCTCGTCGTCCATCGCCTCGAAGGCCTGGTGGGTCCGGGCCATCTCGCCGCGGATCCGGTTGAGGATCTCCCGGCCCTCGGCCGTGATCACCACGATCTTCACCCGGCGGTCACCGGCCGCCGCCTCCCGGTTGGCCAGACCCAGCGACTCCAGCCGGTCCACGATCCCGGTGACGTTCGACGCGTCACAGCCCAGCCGCCCGGCCAGCGCCCGCATCGGCACCGGCTCCTGCACCGCGCCCAGCGCCTTGGCCTGCGAGGAGGAGAGCCCGTGCCGGGCCGCGGCCGCCGCGAAGTCCTGGAAGTACGCGGCACCGACGGCGGCCAACGCCTCCATCAACTCGGCGTTGGTCGGTACGGTCGTCGTCGCTGTCGAACCCATGGGGCCAGCGTACGGCCAGGTGCTTCAGTATCTCAAGCTTTGACCAGGGCAACCGTCGACGAACCGCCCCGGCCCCCGGTGTCAGAGCACCAGCTGGTCGAACAACCGCCGCAGCTCCGCCTCCGGATCCGCGGTCAGCCCGGTGTGCACGGGCCCCGGCTGGACGATCGCACTGCGCGGCGCGGTCAGCCAGCGGAACCGCTGCCCGGGGCTGTCCCCCGCCGCCGGACCGGCCTGCGGCCCGCCGTGGCAGACCGCCTCGATCCCGTGCAGCGCCCGCCGCACGCCCTGGACGTCCGCCACCGGGTCCAGCGCCAGCAGCCGGGCCTGGTCCAGATGGGTACGGGCCGCCAGGTGCGAGCTCTGCCGGCAGTACAGCAGCACCCCGACGTTGACGCACTCGCCGCGCTCGACCCTCGGCACCGCGCGGATCACGGCGTACTCGTAGTCGTGCAGTTCGACGGTGGCCGGCAGCGCGGACAGCGCGGGCTCGGTCATGCGGGCACCTCCGGCAGCCAGTCGCGCGGACCGGCCAGTCGCTCGGTCAGCTGGGCACGGTACGCGGCGCGCACCTCGTCGGGCGAGTCGAAGCCGAACTCGTCCACCAGCCAGACCTCGGGGATCTGCGCCACCGCGCCCTCGATCGCCGCCTCGGCGAGCGGCGCGAGCGCCTTGTCGGCCGCCGCCAGGTCCGGCCGGGCCCCCAGCAGCGCGTGGTCGGAGGCGTCGTACGGACGGCGGACCCAGGAGGCGGCGCCCGGCCAGTTGTGGTGGAAGATCAGGCTCGCGCCGTGGTCGATCAGCCGCAGCCCACCGGTGGCCACCAACAGGTTGGGATTGCGCCAGGAGCGGTCGACGTTGCCGATCAGCGCGTCGAACCAGAGCACCTGCCCGGCGAGCTCCGGCTCCACCTCGAAGCAGAGCGGGTCGAAGTTGAGCGCGCCGCTGACGAAGGCCATCCCGAGGTTGGTCCCGCCGCTGGCCCGCATCTGGTCCTGGACCTGGTGGTCCGGCTCGCTGCGCGCGAGCACCGGGTCCAGGTCGACCGTCACCAGCTCCGGCACCGGCAGCCCGAGCCGCCGACCGAGTTCCCCGGCCAGCACCTCCGCGACCAACGCCTTGCGGCCCTGCGCCGCACCGACCCATTTCAGCGCGTACAGCCGCCGATCGTCGGCCTCGACCAGGCCCGGCATCGAGCCGCCTTCTCGCAGTGGCGTCACGTACCGGATCGCCGTCACCTCGGGTAGCACGGCCGACAGCCTATCGGTGTCACCGCCCCACCCGCTCCGCCCCCGCCACCGCGCCGCCCCTCTCCCCCACCCGCCCCGCTGCTCCCCCACCGCCGCACCGCCGCTCTCCCCCACCCCCACGGCCCCACCCCGGTGGCAGCCCCCGCTGCTCCGTGCGAGTGTGGCGGACAGTAATGGGGACCTTCACGGCAAAGGGATGAGCGATGGAACGACCTCGGATCCTGATCGTGGGCGGTGGCTTCGCCGGCCTGGAGTGCGCCCGCCGACTCGAACACAAGCTGTCACCGTCGGAGGCCGAGATCTCGCTGGTCACGCCGTTCAGCTACCAGCTCTACCTCCCCCTCCTCCCCCATGTCGCGGCCGGCGTCCTGACCCCGCAGTCCGTGGCCGTCTCCCTGCGCCGCTCGCTGCGCCGCACCCACATCGTCCCCGGCGGGGCCATCGGCGTGGACCCGGCCTCCAAGGTGTGCGTCGTCCGCAAGATCACCGACGAGGTGGTCGCGCAGAAGTACGACTACCTGGTGCTCTCCCCCGGCAGCGTCACCCGCACCTTCGACATCCCCGGCCTCACCGACTACGCCCGCGGCATGAAGACGCTCGCCGAGGCGGCCTACGTCCGCGACCACGTGATCGCCCAGCTCGACCTCGCCTCCGCCACCCTGGACCAGAAGGAGCGCGAGTCCCGGCTCCAGTTCGTGGTCGTCGGCGGCGGCTACGCGGGCACCGAGACGGCCGCCTGCCTCCAGCGCCTGACCACCGCCGCCGCCCACCGCTACCCGCGCCTGGACGCCCGGCAGATCAAGTGGCACCTGATCGACATCGCCCCGAAGCTGATGCCGGAGCTGGGCGATCCGCTCGGCGAGGCCGCCCTGGAGGTGCTGCGCGAGCGCGGCATCGAGGTGTCGCTGGGCGTCTCGGTGGCCGAGGTCGGCGCCGAGACCGTCAAGTTCACCGACGGCCGGGTGCTCCCCTGCCGCACCCTGATCTGGACCGCCGGCGTGGCCGCGAGCCCGCTGATCGGCACCCTGGACGCCGAGACGGTCCGCGGCCGGCTCGCCGTGACGGCGGAGATGCGGGTGCCGCAGTTCGAGGGCGTGTTCGCGATCGGCGACGCCGCCGCCGTCCCCGACCTCGCCAAGGGCGACGGCGCGGTCTGCCCGCCGACCGCCCAGCACTCCGCCCGCCAGGGCCGCGCGGTCGCGAACAACCTGATCGCCTCGCTCCACGGCCGCCCCCTGGAGCCGTACTACCACAAGGACTTGGGCCTGGTCGTCGACCTCGGCGGCAAGGACGCGGTCTCCAAGCCGCTCGGCGTGGAGCTGCGCGGGGTGCCCGCCCAGCTGGTGGCGCGCGGCTACCACCTGATGGCGATGCGGACCAACGCGGCCAAGTTCCGGGTGGGCGCCAACTGGCTGCTCAACGCGACCGCGGGCGACGACTTCGTCCGCACCGGCTTCCTCGCCCGCCAGCCCGCCCGCCTGCAGGACTTCGAGTACACCGACGCGTACTTGACGAAGGACCAGGTCCGCGCGCACGCCCAGTCGCTGCTCGCCAAGGGCTGAGCGACGGCCGTACGGCGCCCCCGCGGCCGAGGCTGCGGGGGCGCCGTGTCACGCGGTCGGCGCGCCGTCGGGCGCGCGGTCACCGAGCGGTGAGGTACATCCCGCCCGCGTCCTGCCCGGCCGTGTTGCGGCACGCGTAGTCACCGCTCGGACGCGCCCACAGCAGCGTCAGGCAGCGCCCGACCGCCTGCTGGCCGTAGTAGTTGGGGTGCATCGACTCCTGCAGCACGCCCTGCGTGGAGTTGAGCCCGCCGTCCAGGAAGCGCGCCCACTCGCTGGTGGTCGCGGACGGGCCGGTGCTCGCGGTCGGCTGCTTGGTGGCCGTCGAGCAGACCTCGCGGCCCTGCAGCATGTCCGACAGGTCCAGGAACTGCGCGCCCTTGGCAGCGGCGACGCCCGCCAGCGCCCGGGAGATCTGCGGCACCATGGAGTCGCGGGCCCAGTCGGCGTCCCCGTCCCAGAACGGGCAGCCGCCGGTGTTGGAGCGGGTCCAGCCGCTCTCCGGGTAGCGCATCTCGGCGCCGCGCGGGATCGGCGACGGGTAGGACTGCAGCACCAGGCGGTAGTCCGACTGCGCGTAGCCGGCGTCGGCCATCACCGCGCGGACCTCGTCGACCGCCTTGCCGACCCCGGCCATCGCGGCGGGCATCCTGTCGTCGATCTGGGACTGCGCGGAGTAGTGGCAGTAGGAGTACCAGACCAGGTAGTCCTTCACGCAGGTGGAGATGACGTCCGAGAAGCCCAGGTCGTTGCCGCCGATCGACAGGGTGATCAGCTTGACGTTGTTCTGCCGTGCCACGGTGGCGAGTTGGTCGGCCTGCGGGGCCTCGCCCTTGAGCGACTGGCCGCCGTTGGAGGCGCGGAAGACGTTCGCGCTGACGGCTCCGGAGCAGGCCAGGTCGATCTCGTTCTGGGCCCCGGTCGAGGCGCTGAGCACCTCGGAGACGTCCGAGCGGTCGCATCCGCTCGCGGCGGTGGCGCCGTAGACCCGCGAGGCGTCGTACGCGCTGCCGGTCCAGGCCCGGTCGGTGCCGTTGCGGCTGCCGCTGGTGCCGGCCGAGTTGCCCTTCCAGCGGCCGGCCTCGCCGGAGATGTAGCTGTCGCCGAGCGTGACGCTGGCGGTGGGCCCGGACGGCACGGCGGCCGGTGCGGCCGGTGCGGCGGAGGCCGGCGAGGCGACGGCCAGGCCCGCGACGACGAGCGGGAGCGCGAGGGCTGCGGCCAGCAGCCGCCGGCCGGGACGACGGGTACTGCGGCTGCTGCGGGTGTTGCGGGTCATGCTCGAACAGTTCTCGGGCACTGCGGAACTCCTGCGGCTCGATCCTCCCGAGGAATGGGGAACGGGAGGATGCCTGGGTGAGGGTGGGCCGCCGGCCGGTGGCGCGATGAAAGATGACATGCCCGCGCTCGCCACCGCTAGGCATCTGCGGGAGGTTTCCGCTTTTGTTACCGCCGGGTTCAGACCAGGCGGGCGGGCGACGACCGGATGCCGCCCGGGGTTCACACCCGCCACACCTGCCCCACCCGGCCCACGGCGCACCGGCCCACGGGCTCACACCAGCCGCGACCCGCCCCCGCCCGCCCCCAGCACCGCCGCCAGGTCCTCCGCCAGCTCCCGCGCCTGCGCCGCCTCCAGCCGCGCCGTGGTGAACCGCAGCCCGGGCGGCGACTGGATCCGGTACCGCGCGCCGGGCGCCGCGACCCAGCCGCGCTGCACCAGGGCCGCCAGCACCGAGGTCTCGTCCGGCACCGGCACCCAGACGTTCAGCCCGCTCCGCCCGTGCGCCGCGATCCCACGGGCCGCCAGCTCGCCCAGCAGCGCGTCGCGCCGGGCCCGGTACGCGGCGGCCACCCGGTCCGCCGGCGCGGCGTCGCCGCGCCACAGCTCCGCGACGGTGCGCTGCAGCAGGTGGCTGACCCAGCCGGCGCCCAGCCGCAGCCGGCCGGCCACCCGCCCGATCGTCTCCGCGTCGCCGACCGCCACCGAGACCCGCAGGTCCGGCCCGTACGCCTTGGCCGCCGAGCGCACCACCGCCCAGTTCCGGGTGCCGGGGCCGACCAGCGGGTGGTACGGCTGGTCGACCATGCCGTGCCCGTGATCGTCCTCGATCAGCAGCACCCCGGGGTGCTCGGCCAGTACGGCCTTCAGCGCCTCGGCCCGCCGCGCGGTGAGCGCCGCCCCGGTCGGGTTCTGCGCCCGGCTGGTGACCACCACGGCCCGGACGCCCTCGGCCAGCGCGGCGGCCAGCGCCTCCGGCAGCGGGCCCTCGTCGTCCAGCCGGACGGGCACCTGCTTCAGGCCCAGCGCGGGCAGCAGGTCGAGCAGGCTGCCCCAGCCCGGGTCCTCGACGGCCACCGCGTCGCCGGGGCGCAGCCGGGCCTCGAGGATCCGTTCGATGGTGTCCAGCGAGCCGGAGGCGACGGCGATCGGGCCGCCGGGCAGGCCGTCGGCCTCGAAGGAGGCGCGGGCGAGCGCGAGCAGCTGCGGGTCGACGTCGGCGTGCCCGTACAGCACCGGGTCGGTGCGCGCGGACTCGGCGGCGGCCGCGAGGGCCGGGGCGAGGTCGGGCAGCAGGGCCGGGTCGGGGTTGCCGGTGGACAGGTCGCGGGCGTGCGGCGGGACGGGGATGCGGATCTGGTCGCGCGGGGTGAGCGCGGGCCTGGGCAGGATGCGGCTGCCCTTGCGGCCGGCGGTCTCGATCACGCCGCGGTCGCGCAGCAGCCGGTAGGCGGCGGCGACGGTGTTGGGGTTGACCCCCAGTTCGGCGGCGAGGTCGCGCAGCGGGGGCAGGGCGGTTCCGGGGGCGAGTCGCCCGCTGCTCACGCCCTGCTCGATGTGGGCCGCGATTTCGCTGGCGCGTCGACCCTTCAGCGG
Source organism: Kitasatospora sp. NPDC057738 (assembly GCF_042798815.1). Taxonomy (NCBI): domain Bacteria; kingdom Bacillati; phylum Actinomycetota; class Actinomycetes; order Kitasatosporales; family Streptomycetaceae; genus Kitasatospora; species Kitasatospora sp. NPDC057738. The sequence continues at coordinate 246,397 of NZ_JBHVJT010000001.1, forward strand.
ATAGTCTCCTAGCACAAAGCAAATTATGCACTAGTACATAGAGGATGTCATGTCAGCCACCCCGGAAGGGTCGCCCAGCTACTCCCGCACCGCCAGGACCACCCCCACCCGCTACCGGGACCGGGCCACCTGGGAGCAGGAGGCGATCCACGCCATCCTCGACAGTGCCTACATCTGCCACCTCGGCTTCGTGGTCGACGGCGCCCCCGTGGTGCTGCCGACGATCTTCGCCCGGGTCGGCGGCCGGCTCTACGTCCACGGCTCCACCGGCAGCCGTCCGATGCGCAACGCCTCCGGCGAGCAGGGCATGCCGGTCTGCGTCACCGTCACCCAGGTCGACGCGCTGGTGCTGACCAAGTCCGCGTTCAACCACTCCGTGAACTTCCGCTCGGTGGTCGCCCACGGCACCGCGCACCAGGTCACCGACCCCGAGGAGCTGGACGTCGCGCTCGCCGCCCTGGTCGACCACGCGATACCGGGGCGCTCCGCCGAGGTCCGTCCGGCCAACGCCAAGGAGCTCGCCGCCACCGCCGTCCTCCGGCTGGAGCTGGACGAGGTCTCGGCCAAGACCCGCGAGGACGGCGCCGACGACGACCCGGAGGACGCCGACCTGCCGTACTGGTCCGGCCTGATCCCGGTCACCGCGGTGCACGGCACCCCCGAGCCGCACCCCGGCACCACCGTCCCGCTCCCCGCGCACCTGCGCGGCTACCCCCGCTGACGGGAGGCGCACCCGTGCTGATCAGATCCTGGGACCGCGGCGACGAGGCCGAGTGGCGGGCCTGGCTCGCCGAGGGCCGCGACTTCGGCCTGCTCGCCGCCAACGGCGGCCCCGGCGAGGGCCCGGTGCTGGTCCCGACCCACTTCCTGCTGGACGTCGAACACGGCGAGATCCTGCTCCACCTCGCCGCGCCCAACCCGCTGCTGGCCGCCGTCCGGGCCGACCCGAAGGTCACCCTCGCGGTCACCGACGGCTACGCCTTCGCGCCGGGCCACTGGCGCGGCGCACCGGGCACACCCACCAGCTACTACGCCTCCGTCCACTTCCACTGCACCGCCGAGGTGGTGGAGTCCGCGGCCGGCAAGGCGGAGATCCTCAACCGCCAGCTGGCGCACTTCCAGCCGGAGACGCCGGAGGTCCGGGTGGTGCCCGGCGAGGGCGAGTTGGCCCGGCAGCTGCCCGGGCTGCGCGCGCTCCGGCTGACCGTCGACGAGGTGCGGGCCAAGTTCAAGTACGACGACAAGAAGCCGGCCGAGGCACAGTACGCGATCGCCGACCGGCTCGCCGAGCGCGCCGACGGCCCGGGGCGCGGCCGGGACCAGTACGCCGCCGCCCGCGCCCAGTTGCTCCGCCGTCACCGGCGGCGCACCGACGGGCCGCGCACCGCACCGCAGGGCCCCGCCGGCCCCCCGGACAACGCCCCGCGCTCCGACCTCCCGCGCACCACCGGACGGCGCACCGACGGGCCGCACGCCACCGGCTGACCCCGGATCACCCGGTCGGCCGCCAACTCGGGCAGGTCGGCCGCCGCGCTGCTCGAATGTGAGACGAGCCCTGCCCACTCGGCGTCGGAGCGGGCCCGTCGACCCCCGGGAGCGCGCGTGTCCTCAGTCAACAGCCAACGGGCGGCCGGTGAGACCCACCTCGGCCACGTGGTGTTCATCTCGGCGGCCGCCGCCATGGGCGGCTTCCTGTTCGGCTACGACAGCGCGGTGATCAACGGTGCCGTGACGGGCATCCAGAAGCACTTCGCGGTGGGCCATGGCACCACCGCCTTCGTGGTGGCCATCGCCCTGCTCGGCTCGGCCGTGGGGGCGGTGCTCGCCGGCCGACTCGCCGACCACCTCGGCCGGGTCCGCACGATGCTGCTGGCCGCCGCGCTGTTCGCGGCCAGCGGCATCGGCTCGATGTTCCCGCCGAACATCGAGACCCTCGCCGCCTGGCGCGTGGTCGGCGGCATCGCGATCGGCATCGCCTCGGTGATCGCCCCCACCTACATCGCCGAGGTCGCCCCGACCGCCTACCGCGGCCGGCTCGCCTCCTTCCAGCAGATGGCGATCGTGCTCGGCATCACCGTCTCCCAGCTCGCCAACTGGGCGCTCAACCAGGCCGCCGGCGGCGAGTCCACCAACCACCTCGGCGGCATCCAGGCCTGGCAGTGGATGCTCGGTGTCGAGGCCATCCCGGCCCTGGTGTACGGGCTGATGGCGCTCGCCATCCCGGAGTCGCCGCGCTTCCTGATCGCCGACCACCGCGAGGAGCAGGCCCGCAAGGTGCTGGCGGAGGTCGAGGGCGAGGGCGTGGACCTGGACGCCCGGGTGGCGGAGATCCGCGCGGTGCTGGAGTCCGCCCACAAGCCCCGGCTCAAGGACCTGCTCGGCGGCCGCTTCGGCCTGCTGCCGATCGTCTGGGTCGGCATCGGCGCCTCGGTGTTCCAGCAGTTCGTCGGCATCAACGTGATCTTCTACTACTCGTCGTTCCTGTGGCAGTCGGTCGGCATCAACGAGTCCAACTCGCTGCTGATCAGCCTCTCCACCTCGATCATCAACGTGATCGGCACGGTGATCGCGATGGCCCTGGTGGACCGGATCGGCCGCAAGCCGCTCGCCCTGGCCGGCTCGATCGGCATGGCGGCCGCGCTGGGCACCGCCGCCTGGGCGTTCTCCTACCGGGAGGGCACCGGCAGCACCGCCACCCTGGACAACACCCACGCCACCGTCGCCCTGATCGCGGCGCACGTCTTCGTGCTCTGCTTCGCCTTCTCCTGGGGCGTGGTGGTCTGGGTCCTGCTCGGCGAGATGTTCCCCAACCGGATCCGCGCGCTGGCGCTGTCCGTCGCCGCCTCGGCGCAGTGGATCGCCAACTGGGCGATCACCGTCAGCTTCCCGGACCTCGCCGACTGGAACCTCTCGGCGACGTACGTCATCTACGCGGCCTTCGCCCTGCTCTCCGTCCCGTTCGTGGTCTTCTGCATCAAGGAGACCAAGGGCCGTGCCCTGGAGGAGATGGGCTGACCCGGCCCGCCCCGCCGAACACCCGCCGCACGCGGCCCGACCCACCGAGAGGAAGCCATGCCTGACGAGGGCGGCTCCCGGCAGAACGTCACCTTCCCGAGCAACGGCCGCACCGCGCACGGCTACCTGGCCCGCCCGCCTCAGGGGGTCGGGCCGGGCCTGGTGGTGGTGCAGGAATGGTGGGGGCTCACCTCGCACATCGCCGACATGGCCGACCGCTTCGCCGCCGAGGGGTTCACCGTCCTGGCCCCCGACCTGTTCGGCGGCGCCACCACCCACGACGGCGCCGAGGCCGCCCGGTTCAAGCGCGAGCTCCCGGTCGACCGGGCGGTGGAGGACCTGGCCGGGGCCGTCGACCACCTGCTCGCCCTGGACGGCGTGGTCGGCGACGCGGTCGGCGTGGTCGGCTTCTGCATGGGCGGCGGCTTCGCCCTGCTACTGGCCGCCCGGGCCGGCGACAAGGTGGCCGCCGTGGTCCCGTTCTACGGCCTGCCGCCCGATCCGGACTTCGACTACCGCGGACTGACCGCCCATGTGCTCGGCCACTTCGGCGAGTTGGACGGCTCGATCCCGATGGCCGCCGTGGACGAGGCGGCGATCCGGATCGGCGAGGCCACCGACGTCCGCCCGGAGATCCACTTCTACCCGGCCGGGCACGCCTTCATGAACGACGAGAACCTGATCGGCACCCACGACCCGCTCCAGGCCCGGATCGCCTGGCGCCGGACCCTCACCTTCCTCTGGGGCCACCTCGGCTGAGGGGGCGCCTCGGCCGATCGGGCCGTCTCGGCCGAAACCCCACGCTCCGGGCCTCCGGGCGGGTAAACCGGATGGACACCCGTACGGCCCCACGGCATAGTCTCCGGGTGCCGACCCCACTCCCGTCCCCGCGCCGCTTCGCCTGGGCGAGCCGCAACTTCCGCATCCAGACCGCCGCCACCGTGATCAGCGGCCTCGGCAACGCCGGCGCCCCCATCGCCACCGCCTTCGCCGTGCTCGGCACCGGCGGCACCACCACCGAGGTCGGCTACGTCACCGCCGCCCGGCTGGTGCCCACCGTGCTGCTCATGGTGGTCGGCGGCACCCTCGCCGACCGGCTGCCGCGCCACCTGATCATGGTCGCCGCCAATGTGTTCAGCGGGGTCTCCCAGGCCGTCCTGGCCGCCCTGGTGCTGACCGGGGAGGTCCGGCTCTGGCAGATGCTGGCGCTCTCCGCGGCCGGCGGGGCCGGCTACGCCCTCTACTCCCCCGCCTCCGGCGGCATGATCATGCAGGCCGTCCCGCAGGAGCACGCCGCCCGCGCCTTCGCGGTCTTCCGGATGGGCCTCAACGCCTCCCAGATCGGCGGCGCCGCCCTCGGCGGCGCCCTCACCGCCGCCGTCGGCCCCGGCTGGGTGCTCGCCCTGGACGCGCTGTGCTTCCTGGCCGCCGCCGCCCTCCGCTTCTTCCTGGAGCCGGAGCAGGGCCCCGCGTCCACCGGCACCAGCATGCTGCGCGATCTGCGCGAGGGCTGGCGGGAGTTCGCCTCCCGCCGCTGGCTCTGGGTGATCGTGCTCCAGTTCTCCGTGCTGGTCGCCTGCATCAACGCGGTGGAGTCGGTGTACGGGCCGACCGCCGCCAAGGAGCGGCTCGGCGGCGCGGGCGCCTGGGGCCTGGCGATGTCCGCCTACGGCGTCGGCCTGGTGGCCGCCGGCGTGTTGATGACCCGCTGGCGGCCCCGCCGGATCCTGCTGGTCGGCAACTGGGGGGTCTTCCTGTTCGGCGTGCCCGCCGTGGCCCTCGCCGCCGAGGTGCCGCTGCCGCTGCTGGTCGTCGCGATGTTCCTGTCCGGCGCCGGCGTCACCGTCTTCAGCGTCAACTGGATGGTCGCGCTCCAGCAGGAGATACCCGAGGAGATGTTCTCCCGGGTGTCCGCGTACGACGAGCTCGGCTCCTACTCGCTGGCCCCGGTCGGCACGGCGCTGGCCGGCCCCGCGGCCGTGGCGCTCGGCCTGTCCGGCGCGCTCTGGGCGTGCGCCGTCGCCTGTCTGGTGCTCAGCGCGGTCGTCCTGCTCGACCCGCAGGTCCGCCGGCTGAGCCGTCGGAGCACGTCGGACGCACCGGTGCCCGTCGGCGAGCCCGCGCCCACCCCGTGAGCGCCCCGTGCGCCCCGCGTGCGCCCGCCCGCGGGCAACCGGAGGTGTGCGAGGGTCGTCCGAACAGGCAGGAAACACCACCGCATCCGAGGGGCCACCGGTGCCGAAGCCACTGCTGTTCCTGGACGTCGACGGCGTCCTGAACCCGGTCTGCCCGCACCCGGACGCCGGGTTCGACGCCCACACCCTGTTCGGCTACACCGTCCTGCTGTCCGCCCGGCACGGCGCGTGGCTGCGCGAGCTCGCCGGAACGTACGACCTGGTCTGGGCCACCACCTGGGAGGAGCACGCCAACACCCACATCGCCCCCGCGATCGGCCTGGACCCGCTCCCCGTGGTCACCTTCACCGGCTACGTCCCGCAGCCCGGCGACCCGCGCGTCCCGCTGATGGAGCTGTTCTCCGCCGCCAAGTGGGCCCCGCTGCTGCGCTACGCCGACGGCCGGCCGTTCGCCTGGGTGGACGACGTCATCCCGCCGCGGCTGGTCCGCCGCTCCCAGTGGCGCCGGGACCGCCTGCTGCTGCCCGTCGACCCCGGCCAGGGCCTGGAACGCCGGCACGTCGACCGGCTGCTCGCCCGTCCGCCGCGCGGCCAGGCGCTCTCGCTCAAGGGGTCGGAAGCCAGCTGACGTGCCCGGCCAGCAGGGCGTACCCGACGAAGGCCACGGTGTCGATCAGCGCGTGCGCCGCCACCAGCGGCATCACCCGCCCCCAGCGCCGGTACAGCAGGCAGAACACCACGCCCATCACCATGTTGCCGATCAGCCCGCCGACCCCCTGGTACAGGTGGTACGAGCCGCGCAGCACCGAACTCGCCACCACCGCGGCGGGCCACGACCACCCCAACTGCCCCACCCGGCGCAGCAGGTAGCCGAGGACGACGACCTCCTCCAGGATGGCGTTCTGCCAGGCCGACAGCACCAGCACCGGTACCCGCCACCACACGTCCGGCAGCCCGGACGGCGCCACCGTGAGGTTGTACCCGGCCGCCTGCGAGGCCAGGTAGAGCGCCAGCCCCGACCCGCCGATCGCGGCCGCGACGGCGGCGCCCCGCCCCAGGTCGCGCAGCTTCTGCCCGAGGTCGAAGCCCAGCACCCGCAGCGTGACGCCCTCGCGCACCAGCAGGTAGCCGACCAGCACCACCGGCATCAGCCCGCGCCCGATGTAGTACAGCTGCCAGACCAGGTCCAGCCAGGGCCGCCCGGGCGCCCGCGAGCCGTTCAGCGTGGCGACCTGCTGGCCGAGCTTGAGCGGTTCGGTGAGCGAGCCGGTGAAGCTGATCAGCGCGCTGATCCCGCTGGCCCCGAGGGAGAGGCCGAGGACGATCAGCAGTTCCGCGCCGAACAGCCGACGGGTGGGCTTCGCGGTCTCCGGCGCGGTCGGGACGGTGGTCACGGGGGCTCCAGCGGAGGGGCGGTCGCTCCGGCCGTCGGCCGACCGCCGGAGCGATCATCCTGACACAACCGCCGGGACGCCCCGGCGGGGAGGCGGGTTCCGGGGGTCAGCCCACCGGCCAGGTGTGCACCGGCTCCCCGCCGCGCATGTGTTCGGCGTAGCGCCTGGTCATCGCCGCGAGCGCGGCCGGCCGGTCCATGCCGTACTGCTCGCGCAGCCGGTGGAAGGTCGCGACCTGCCAGGACGCGCCGTTGGCGCGGCGCAGGCAGCGCTGCTCGATGATGCCCAGGTAGCGGTCCCGGTCGGCGGGCTCCACGCCCCACTCGTCGAGGCCCTGGTGGGCCATCGGCAGCAGCTCGTTCAGCACCAGGTCGACGGCGGACACGGTCTGCAGCCCGCCGCCGCGCCCGGCCCGCCCGGAGCGCGGCCACTGGAACACCGCGTCGATGCCGTACCGGGCGCCCTGCTGGAAGTTCTCGTCCGCCCGTTCGAACGGGAGCCGGGTCCAGATCGGCCGGGGCTGCTCGGCGAGCACCCGCACCAGCCCGTAGTAGAAGGCGGCGTTGGCCAGGGTGTCGGCCACCGTGGGCCCGGCCGGCAGGGCCCGGTTCTCCACCCGCAGGTGCGCCACCCCGCCCGCGATGTCGTACACCGGGCGGTTCCAGCGGTAGATGGTGCCGTTGTGCAGCCGCATCTCGGCGAGCCTGGGCGCGCCGCCGGAGGCCAGCACCTTCAGCGGGTCCTCGTCGTCGCAGATCGGCAGCAGCGCGGGGAAGTACCGCAGGTTCTCCTCGAACAGGTCGTACGCCGAGTCCACCCAGCGCTCGCCGAACCAGGTGATGGGGCGCACGCCCTGCGCCTTGAGCTCCGCCGTCCGGGTGTCACAGGCCTGTTGGAAGAGCACCGGACGGGTCTCCCGCCACAGCTCCCGACCGAACAGGAACGGCGAGTTGGCGCCGAGCGCGAGCTGCGGCCCGCAGATCGCCTGGGCCGCGTTCCACACCGAGGAGAACCGCTCCGGGGTCACCTGGAGGTGCAGCTGGAGCGAGGTGGCGGCGGCCTCGGCCACCATGGTGATCGACTCCAGCTGGAGGCGCTCGACCCCCTCGATGTCCAGGGCGATGTCCTCGCCGCGGGCGGCCAGGATCTGGTCGCTGAGCAGGCTGTACCGCTGGTTGTGGCTCATCGCGTCGAGCCCGGTGTGGGCGTGCTCCAGGGTCGGCAGGATGCCCACCATGACGATCCGGGCGCCCGCCTCGGCCGCCCGCCGGTCGGCGTAGCGCAGCCCGGTGTCGATCTCCTCGCGCAGCTCCTCGAAGACGTGCCCGCAGAGCCGGTGCGGCGTGATGTTGACCTCGATGTTGAAGCGGCCCAGTTCGGTCTGGAAGTCGCTGGAGCCGATCGCGCTCAGCACCTGCGCGTTGTTCATGGCCGGCAGGCCCTGCTCGTCGGCCAGGTTGAGCTCGATCTCCAGGCCCATCACCGCCCGCGGCCGGTCGAAGCGGTCCTCGCGGAGCATCCGTCCGAGCGCTTCGAGACACGCGTGGAGCTTGCGCCGGTACAGCTGTCGGTCCGCCAGTTCCGCGCGAGTCGCCACGACCTTCTCGCCCACGGTCCCCTCCTCCAGAGTCACCCGTCGAGCACCCGGTCGACCGACCGTGCAAGCATCATGCCCACCTCGAAGATCGATACCCGAATGCGCGTACTGGCTTGCATTGCAAGGCATCTGACGGAAAATCAGACGAACTGTAGACTTGCCCGGCGCCACAGCCTGTGATAAACAGATCACCCTGTGCATCTGTTCGAATTGGTACAGCGCTCCGGCCGGTCCGCCTCGCCCCGAAGGCCCTCGTCGACGGCGGCGACCGCGCCGGCACCGCGATCCTGCACAACCGGACACGACCGGGCCCCCGTCACCGAAGACGCGTCGCCCGCCACGCCGGTATGCCGCACTCGCACGCCGATCTCGCTTGGAGAGGCGGACCCCGCCATGACTCTGCAAACCCCCCAGCCCCCGCCGAGCGCACTGCGCGCCGTCCTGGGCGCGCTCGACTCGGAGACCGCACTGCGCCAGCCCGCCGCCGCAGCACTGCGTCATCCGACCGGCCCGCTGCTCCCCGCCCACCCCCTCGCGGTGCACGTCCTGACCGGCGGGCGCCCGGAGCTCCCGGCCGCCCGCCGCACCGGCTGGCGCTTCCTGATCAAGGACGGCGCCGAGGTGGCCGCCGCCGCCGAGGTGGTGCAGAGCGCCGAGGGCCACACCTTCTCCCACTTCACCGCGGGCCCCTACCTCGACTCGACGGTCCGGGCGCTGCGCGAGGCCTGGCAGCTCGCCCAGACCTCCCGGACCCGCCAACAGCCCCGGCTGCTGACGTTCCCCGGCCAGTACGCCACGGCGCTGTGGCTGCACGGCCCCGACGGCGACCCGGCCGCCGACCTGCTGATCCCGCTGGCCCCGGCCCCGCTCGGCGTCACTGCGCACCGCGCCTGCCCGGCCGCCGAACTGCTGCCGCTGCTCGCCCGCGCCCCGCTCGCCAGGCCGCTGCTGCTCGGCTCCTCCTGACCCACCGACGCCCCCTCGGGCCGCCGGGCCCAACCGCCCGGCGGCCCGGGGCCATAACCTGGCGCCCGCAAGGAGTCCCGCGGTTCCCCGGCCCTGCCGCCCGCTCGGCATGACCCACCGTCAGATCATCGGCATCGGCGGCGCGCCCACCCTCCTCCCCCCCCCCCCCCCCACCCTCCCCCCGAGGCCGTACCCGCGCGCCCGCACGGCGCCCCGCGGTCCCCCGGCCCTGCCGGCGCACCCGCCCCCGCGGCTCCTCACCCGAACGGCGACCACCCGTCCGGGCCATCCGGCATGGCCTCATCGGGCCATGCCCCGACTGACCCACTGGTGCGCCTTTTCCCGTCGGCCCCACCTGAACGGGTGATCTCTACCCGGGAGTTGTGGCGCATGTCACGAAATCCCTGCGCGCGGGTCCCGGGATGCCGACACTGGGAACCAGCGTGGAAGGACCCCCTGTCCTACCCACTTGAACGCCGGTCCACACTTGGCCGGCGTGCGGACAGGATCCGACCACCGCGGCGGTTCCGGACGGCACGGCCTCCGGCGACCGCACCACGGGGAGGATCGCAGAGCGAAGCGAGGGTACGCGTATGTGCCAGCACCGTCCTGAGTGCCCATCGGCCGAGTCCGAGGACCGCGAGGCGGCCGCGTCGGTGGCCCGCCATCCGGAGCAGGGCTGGAGCCTGCTCTGCAACGGCGTCGTCCTGTTCGAGGACACCGGAGAGCTGCTGCCCGACGGCCGGGTGATCGCCCCGCGCCGCCCCGTCGCCCACGCGGCCTGACCACCCGTCCGGCCGTACGGCGGGGGCAGCCGCCGACTCGACAGCACCACGGGCAGGGCCCCGGCGGAAACTCCGCCGGGGCCCTGTCGTGCGGGTCGGACCTCCGAGGGCCCGGTCCGGTCAGACGCCGTACTCGTCCAGCGGCGGGCAGGAGCAGACCAGGTTGCGGTCGCCGTACGCGCCGTCGATCCGGCTCACCGGCGGCCAGTACTTGTCCGCCGGGTTCACGCCCGCCGGGAAGACCGCCTCCTGCCGCGAGTAGCCGTGCGCCCAGTCGCCGGCCAGCGTGGCGGCGGTGTGCGGGGCGTTGCGCAGCGGGTTGTCGTCGGCCGCCCACTCGCCCGAGCCGACCTTGTCGATCTCGGCCCGGATGGTGATCATCGCGTCGCAGAACCGGTCGATCTCGTACAGGTCCTCGGACTCGGTCGGCTCGATCATCAGCGTGCCGGCCACCGGGAAGGACATCGTCGGCGCGTGGAAGCCGTAGTCGATCAGGCGCTTGGCGATGTCGTCCACCGTCACGCCCGTCTCCTTGGTCAGCGGGCGCAGGTCGATGATGCACTCGTGCGCGACCAGCCCGCCCGGGCCGGTGTAGAGCACCGGGAAGTGCGGCGCCAGGCGCTTGGCGATGTAGTTGGCGTTCAGCACCGCGACCTGGGTCGCGCGCTTGAGGCCCTCGCCGCCCATCAGCCGGACGTACGCCCAGGAGATCGGCAGGATGGCCGCCGAGCCCCACGGCGCGGCCGAGATCGGGCCCACACCGGTGGCCGGGCCGGCCTCCGCCTGCAGCGGGTGGTTCGGCAGGTACGGCGCCAGGTGGGCGCGCACCGCGACCGGGCCGACGCCCGGGCCGCCGCCGCCGTGCGGGATGCAGAAGGTCTTGTGCAGGTTCAGGTGGGAGACGTCCGCGCCGAACTTGCCCGGCTTGGCGAGGCCGACCAGGGCGTTCAGGTTGGCGCCGTCCACGTACACCTGGCCGCCGGCCTCGTGCACCAGGGCGCAGATGTCGGTGATCTGGGTCTCGTACACGCCGTGGGTCGACGGGTAGGTGACCATCAGCACCGACAGGTTGTCGCGGTGCTGCTCGATCTTGGCCTTCAGGTCCTCGACGTCCACGTCGCCGTCGACCAGGGTCTTCACCACGACCACCCGCATGCCGGCCATCACGGCGGAGGCCGCGTTGGTGCCGTGCGCGGAGGACGGGATCAGGCAGACGTCGCGCTGGGTGTCACCGTTGGCGTGGTGGTAGGCGCGGACGGCCAGCAGGCCGGCCAGCTCGCCCTGCGAGCCGGCGTTCGGCTGGATCGAGACGGCGTCGTAGCCGGTCACCTCGACCAGCTGCTGCTCCAGCTGGCGGATCAGGGTGAGGTAGCCCTGGGCCTGGTCGATCGGCGCGAAGGGGTGCAGCTGGCCGAACTCCGGCCAGGTCACCGCCTCCATCTCGGTGGTCGCGTTGAGCTTCATGGTGCAGGAGCCCAGCGGGATCATGCCGCGGTCCAGCGCGTAGTCCCGGTCCGACAGGCGGCGCAGGTAGCGCAGCATGGCGGTCTCCGAGCGGTGGCTGTGGAAGACCGGGTGGGTCAGGTACTCGTCCTCGCGCAGCAGCGCGGCGGGCAGCGCGTCGGCGGTCTCGGGGACCTCGACCGGCTCGACGCCGAACGCGGCCCAGACGCCGGCCAGGTGCTCGCGGGTGGTGGTCTCGTCGGTGGAGACGGAGATCCGGTCCGCGCCGTCCTGGAACAGGTTGATGCCGTTGGCGCGGGCGGCGGCGGCGATCTCGGCGGCGCGGCCCGGGACGACGGCGGTGACGGTGTCGAAGAACTCGCCGTGCAGCAGCTCGACGCCGCCGGCCCGCAGGCCCTCGGCGAGCGCGGCGGCGTAGCGGTGGGTGCGGCGGGCGATGTCGGCCAGGCCGTCCGGGCCGTGGTAGACGGCGTACATCGAGGCCATCACGGCGAGCAGCACCTGGGCGGTGCAGATGTTGCTGGTGGCCTTCTCGCGGCGGATGTGCTGCTCGCGGGTCTGCAGCGCCAGGCGGTAGGCGCGGTTGCCGTCGACGTCGACGGAGACGCCGACCAGGCGGCCGGGCAGCGAGCGGGCGTACTCGGCGCGCACCGACAGGTAGCCGGCGTGCGGGCCGCCGAAGCCCATCGGCACGCCGAAGCGCTGCGAGGTGCCGCAGGCGATGTCGGCGCCCAGCGAGCCCGGGGACTTGAGCAGGGTCAGCGCGAGCAGGTCGGCGGCGACGGCGACGATCGCGCCCAGGCCGTGCGCCTGCTCGATCACCGGGGTGAGGTCGCGGACCACGCCGGTGGCACCCGGGTACTGGAGCAGCACGCCGAAGACGCCGCGCTCGGCGATCTCGGCCGGGATGCCCTCGGACAGGTCGGCGACGACGACCTCGACGCCGGTCGGCACGGCGCGGGTGTTGATCACCGCGACGGTCTGCGGCAGGGTCTCGGCGTCGACCAGGAAGACGCCGCCCTTGACCTTGGTAACGCGGCGGGCCAGCGCCATCGCCTCGGCGGCCGCGGTGCCCTCGTCCAGCAGGGAGGAGCCGGAGGTCGGCAGGCCGGTCAGGTCGGAGACCAGGGTCTGGAAGTTCAGCAGCGCCTCCAGGCGCCCCTGCGAGATCTCCGGCTGGTACGGGGTGTAGGCGGTGTACCAGGCCGGGTTCTCCATGACGTTGCGCAGGATCACCGGCGGGGTGAAGGTGCCGTAGTAGCCCAGGCCGATCATCGGCTGGAGCACCTGGTTGCGGCCGGCCAGCTCGCGCAGTTCGGCGAGGACCTGGGCCTCGGACCGGCCCGCGGGCAGGTCCAGGGCGGTGATGGAGCGGATCGCCTCGGGCACCGCGGTCCCGGCGAGCTCGTCCAGCGAGCCGTAGCCGACGGACGCCAGCATCTTCTCCTGCGCGGCGGCGTCGGGGCCGATGTGGCGGTTCTCGAAGGGGCTGGCCAGCTCAAGCTCGGTGAGGGTCGAGGCGCCGGTGGGGCGTCCCGCGTTCGGCTGGGCGTTCATGGTGGTCGAGGCCTCCTGGTCACGGACCGGCGGGGGTACGCACGCCGGCCGGCTCCACCGCTGCGGGCAGCGGACGAGCCTGGGCGCGCGGACCCAACAGGCCTCCCCCTCTGTCATCGGGACCTGAGAGCTTCACCCGCACGGAGCGCTGTGGGCGCTCCGCCGGCTTGCACCGTCGGTGAGGGTGGTGATCGCCGGCTTCCGTGCCGACGCTCCTGCCCTGCTTTCCAGAGTGACCTACCCCACACGGTACGGATGCCTGAGAGATTCCGGGGAGGAGTTGCTCCTTCGGCGCTCCGACCAGCGGTTTTCGTGATCGGAGACTCTCCCGAGCGGGCTCTGCGGTCGCCGCCCAGGGTACCAGCGGGAGGCCCCCCGATCACGGGTGTGTCTGGTCACTGGAGGTCTACGCGCGTCCCCCGGACGGTCCAGTGCCAACCCCGTACGGCGCACCCGGGGTCGCGCTCGTCCGATTCATGGCTTTTGGTGTGAAGTGGCGGACGGAATCGGGTGCTCCGGCCGCCTTCCTGCGGGAGTTCCGCAGGTTCAGCGCGCGGGAGGAAAGAAGTGCAGACGGACATCGACCCCCGGGACCTCATCGGCCACAAAGCCGTCGACCGCAACGGAGACAAGATCGGCACGGTCGACGAGGTCTACCTGGACGACGCCACCGGCCGGCCCGAGTGGGCCGCGGTCCGGACCGGCATCTTCGGCCGGGACGCCTTCGTCCCCCTGACCACGAGCGAGTTCGCCGGCGACGAGCTCCGGGTGCCGTACGACAAGTCGCTGGTGAAGGAGTCGCCGGACTTCGGCGTCGGCCAGCACCTGTCCCCCGCCCAGGAGCTCCAGCTCTACCGCTACTACGGGCTCGACACCCCGATGGACAGCCGCCCGAACGGCGAGAACGGGAGCCGGCCCAGGCAGCCCGACCTCGACTTCGGCACCACGGCGGCGGCGGCCGCCACGACGACCGCGGCGGCCCCGGCCAAGTCGCTCACCTTCCACACCCCCGAGCGGCCACCCGAGCGGTCGTCCGAGCACTCCCCCGAGTCCGCACCGACCAGGCCCCCCGTTGCCGCCGCGCCCGTTGCCGCCGACACCACCAGGACCGCCCCGGAGGCCGAGCTGCGGAGCCTCAGCACCCCCGCGGCCCCCACCGCCTCCCCGCCGGCCGAGCCCGGCTTCGCCGCACCCGCCGCCAGCACCGCCTCCGCCGCCCCCGTCGTGGAGCCGAAGCCGCAGCCGCAGCCCGCCGCCACGCCCGTCCCCACGCTCGCCCCGGCGGCCGCCACCGCCGCGGCCGCGAACGTCACCGCCGCCGCGAACGCCGACGCCTCCTCGTCCGCCCCCAGCAGCCCGGTCGAGATCACCTGCCGCGAGGAGCGGCTGGAGATCACCACCGAGTGGCACACCCTCGGTACCGCGAAGCTGCGCAAGTACGTGACGACCGAACAGGTGGAGCGCCGCATCCCGGTGGTCCGCGAGCGCGTCCGGGTCGAGCGGACGCCGATCAGCGACGCCGAGCGCGCCACGCTCACCGAGAAGGAGATCTCCGAGGCCGTCGAGGAGGTGACCCTCCGCGAGGAACGCGCGGTGGTGCGCAAGTACCTCGCCCCCGTCGAGCGGGTCCGCCTGATCGTCGAGCGGTACACGACCGAGGAGGTGGTCCGGGAGGAACTCCGCCGCGAGAACGTCGAGGTCCACGACGCCACCGCCACCCGGCCCACCGCCTCGGCCACCCCCGCCCATTCCGCCGCCCCGCCCTCCGGCGCGTCCCCCGACGCGGCCCGTGACATGGCCCACGAGGCGCCCCGCCCGGCCGGCCTGCGGCCGCTCGTCTGACCGCGGGGGCAACGCCCCGCGACCAGGGCTCCGGACACCGTCCGGGGCCCTGGTCGCGCTCCCCGCCCGGGGGCCCAACCCCCTTTTTGCCTGCCCCAC
>NZ_JBHVJT010000001.1:261260-275351 GCF_042798815.1 Kitasatospora sp. NPDC057738
GGGGGGGGGGTGGGGGGGGGGGGGTGCCCGGTGGTGTGGGTTGGGGTTGGTGGGGGGGGGGGGGGGGGCAGTTCGGCGGGACGGGGGCGGGGGACGTTTTGTGTGGCTTTGTTTTCGCGCCCGACCGGGCGCCCGACCTCCCTTGTCGCGTACCCGACCGTTCGTCTTTGCCAAAGCTTAACCACTCGATATTTGACACTCTGAAGTATCTCCCTGCATGGTTACTTCAGTTCATTCACTATGTACGGGAGGAAGCAACCGTGAGTGAGGCACCACAGCCCACCACCGCGGCCGAGAAGCAGAGCAGCGCCCGGGTCCTGCCGGCCCTCATCCTGGCGATGCTGTCGTTCAGCGTGGTGCAGACCGCGGTCGTCCCGATCCTGCCCTCGCTGGCCAAGGAACTGAGCGTCTCCGCGTCCAGCATCACCTGGCTGATGACCGCCAACCTGCTCTCCGCAGCCGTGCTGACTCCCCTCCTGGGCCGCTTCGGCGACCTCCGGGGCCGCAAGCCGATGCTGCTGATCTCGCTGGCCGGCCTGGTCGCCGGTTCGGCGCTGGCGGTCAGCACCCACTCCTTCACCTGGCTGGTCGTCGCCCGTGTCCTCCAGGGCGCCGGCGGTGGCGTCCTGCCGCTGGCGATCAGCATCGTCCGGGACGAGCTGCCCAAGCGGAAGGTGACCGGCGGCGTCGCCGCCATCAGCGCCTCGATGGGCGTCGGCTCCGGCCTCGGCCTGGTCGCCACCGGCCTCCTGCTGGAGCACTGGGACTACAAGTCGATCTTCTGGATGGGCCTGGTCTTCGGCCTGATCGCGATCGCCCTGGTCGCCTTCCGCGTCCCGACCGACCCGGTCACCGACAAGGAGGGCGGCGCCGACCCGCTCGGCGCCCTCACCCTGGCCGGCTGGCTCTCCGCGCTGCTGGTCGCGGTCAGCCAGGGCAACCACTGGGGCTGGACCTCCAACAAGACGCTCGGCCTGTTCGCCGTCGCCGCCGTGGTCGCCCTGGTCTGGGGGATCATCGAGACCAAGGTCGCGCACCCGCTCGTGGACATGAAGATGATGGCCCGTCCGGCCGTCGCCTTCACCAACGTGGCCGGCCTGCTCATCGGCTTCGGCATGTACGGCTCCTTCATGGTCATCAGCAACTTCGCCCAGACCCCGGAGAAGCTGACCCACTACGGCTTCACCGCCAGCGTGCTGCACGCCGGCCTCCTGCTGCTGCCGTCCGCGATCGGCTCGATGGTCGCCGCCCCGGTCGGCGCCCTGCTGATCGCCCGTCGCGGCCCGCGTCTGCCGCTGGTCCTCGGTGGCGTCCTCGGCGCCGTCGCGATGGCCTACCTGGCCGTGCGCCACGGGCACGAGGGCGACATCTACACCGCCTCGGCGATCTTCGGTCTCGGCGTCGGCCTCGCCTTCGCCGCGATGCCGGCCTACATCAACGGCGCCGTCCCGGTCGAGCAGAGCGGCATCGCCAACGGCATGAACTCCGTGCTGCGCACGGTCGGTGGCGCGATCGGCACCGCCGTCATGGCCGCCATCCTGACCGGCGACACCATGAAGCTGCCGCCGCAGATCCCGCTCTCCCTGCCCACCCTGGACGCCTACAAGCACGCGTTCTGGACGGCAGCCGTGGTCTGCGCCGTCGCCGGCGTCGTCCCGTTCCTGATCCGCGGCGGCACCGCGGCCGCCACCGCGACGGTCGCCGGCGGCGCGGCCCAGCAGGACTCCAGCCCCGAGCTGGTCAAGACCGACGCCTGACAGGGCGTCCGGCCCCCGCGCTCAGGGACAGGGCGCGGGGCCCCGGCCTCCGTACGTCGCGAGGGCATCACGAACGTACGGGGTCCGGCACGGTGATCGGCCCCACCCGGTACTCCCCCACCGGGTGGGGCCGCTTCGCGTTTCAGGCGCCCTCCGCCGGACCGCCGCCCTCGTCCGGCGCTCCGTCCGCCCCCTCGTCCCGGCGCAGCGGCAGCGGCCGGGAGGGTTCGAGCGCCGGGTCGTCCACCGCGAAGGTCCGCACCCGCCCGCGCTCGCTCCACGGCGTCTCGAACCGTACGGTGACCCTCCCGACGCCGCTGCCCTGCACCCAGCCCGGCCCGTGCTCCGCGTGCCGGACGTCCTGCCCGGGCATCCAGCGCCGCACCACGACGGCCTCCGGCTCCTCCGCGGCCTCCTCGGTCTCGGCCGCCGCCTCCGCGTGCTCCGCGGCCTCCTCCCGCAGCGCCTGGGCGAACAGGTCCTCCTGGGTGTAGTCGGCGAGTTGGGCGACGCCCACGCCGAGCAGCCGGACCCCGCCGGTGATGTCGACCTGCTCGGCCAGCCGGCGCGCGGTCGCGGTGATCACCGTCTCGTCGTCGGTGGGCCCGCCCAGCGTCTCCGAGCGGGTCAGCGTCGAGAAGTCGAACCGCCGGACCTTGAGCACCACCGTCCGCCCGGAGCGCCCGGCCGCCCGCAGCCGCCGCACGCACCGCCCGGCCAGCGCCTCCACCTCGCGCAGCACCCGCTCCCGGTCGGCCAGGTCCACCTCGTAGGTGTCCTCCACCGACACGGACTTGGCGTCCTGGTCGGCGATCACCGGCCGTTCGTCCAGCCCGGTGGACATCTGGAAGATCCCCGCACCGTGCGCCCGCCCGACCAGCTGCACCAGCTCCGCCTCCCCCGCCTCCGCGAGGTCGGCCACCGTGTTCAGCCCGGCCCGGCGCAGCACCTGCTCGGTGGCCGGCCCGATCCCGGGCAGCGCCCGCACCGGCATCGGGCCGAGCACGGCCCGCTCCTGCCCGGGCTCGACCATCACCAGCCCGTCCGGTTTGGCCTGCTCGGAGGCGATCTTGGCCATCAGCTTGGACCCGGCCGCCCCGACCGATCCGGTCAGCCCGGTCAGCCGCTGGATGTCCGCCCGCAGGTCCTCCGCCAGCGCCAGCACCAGCCGCTCGCCGGTCTCGTGGTCCGCCTCCAGCAGCGCCGGTCCGTACGGACCGGCCTCCAGGTCCACGAAGGCCTCGTCCAGGCTGAGCGGCTGCACCAGCGGGGAGAGCTGCCGCAGCAGCCCCATCACGATCTCGCTGTTCTGCCGGTAGGCCTCGAACCGCCCCGACAGGAAGGCGGCGTTGGGGCAGAGCCGGCGCGCCTGCGCCATCGGCATCGCCGAGTGCACCCCGAACCTGCGCGCCTCGTACGAGGCCGTGGAGACCACCCCGCGTCCGCCGAGCCCGCCGACGACCACCGGCTTGCCGCGCAGGCTCGGCTTGGCCGCCTGCTCCACCGCCGCGAAGAAGGCGTCCATGTCGAGGTGGATGATGCTCGGCAGAGATCGCACCCGCCGATCATCGCGCACGGGTCCGACAGTGCGTGCGAACCCGGCCGGACGGCCCGCGCCCGGGGGCTACCGCTTCGCCGCCTCCGCCAGCGCCTTCGGGATGCCGTCCTCCTGGGGCCCCAGGAACAGCGGGTCCGGCCGCAGCCAGGCGTTGGCCGCCGCCTTGCCCGCCCCGGCGACCTCCCGCAGCCCGCCGTACAGCCAGGTCGCGTCGTGCAGTTCCGGCACCCCGACGGCGTAGGAGCGGATGCCCGCCGCCTCGCACAGGGCCAGCGCGCGGCGGACGTGGAAGTCCTGGCTGACCAGCACCGCGTGGTCCACCCCGAAGATCCGGCGCGCCCGGGTGCAGGAGTCCCAGGTGTCGAAGCCCGCGTAGTCGCGGACCACCCGGTCCTCGGGCACCCCGTGCTCGGTCAGGTAGGTGTACATCGCGTCGGGCTCGTCGTACTCGACCCGCCCGTTGTCCCCGGTCACCAGGATCGCCTGCACCTTCCCCTCCCGGTACAGGTCGACCGCCGCGACCAGCCGGTGCTCCAGGTACGCGGAGGGCTTGCCCTGGTACAGCCCGGCGCCGAAGACCACGGCGACCGGCGCGGAAGGCGCGCTCTCCACGGTGCCCACCCGGTCCCCGGCGGCGAACCACACCCAGGCGCTCGGCGCCAGCGCGAGCGAGCAGAGCACCGTTGCGACCTGGAACACCCTGCGCTGCGTCCGCCGCTGCCGCAGCCGCGTCCTCAGCAGCCCGGCCCTGCGCCGCAGCAGCCCCGCTATCCCGGTGCCGACCTCCACGTGCCCTCCCTCGATCCCGTCAACCAGGCAACACGACGAGGCCGCGGGTCCGAACGGTTCCCCGTCCGGGCCCGCGGCCCCGTCGAACGCCTGCTCAGACCGCCCGGTTGCGCCGCTGGGCCAGCTCGTCGGCCGGGTCGTGCCCGACCAGGGTCTCGCCGGTGTCGGTGCGCTCGGCGTGCAGCCGGCCGAGGGTGAGCTCCAGCTCCCGCCAGACCGCTCCCACCGCGATGCCGAAGACTCCTTGACCGCCCTTCAGCAGGTCCACCACCTGCTGCGGCGTGGTGCACTCGTACACCGTCGCGCCGTCGCACATCAGCGTCAGCCCGGCCAGGTCGGCCTGGTCGGCGGCCTGGAGGTGGGCGACCGCCACCCGGATGTTCTGCAGCGAGACACCCGCGTCGAGCAGCCGCTTCACGATCTTCAGCAGCAGGATGTCGCGGAAGCTGTAGAGCCGCTGGCTGGTCGACGGGTACGCGGTGCGGACGCTGGGCTCCAGCAGTCCGGTGCGGGCCCAGTAGTCCAGCTGGCGGTAGGTGATGCCGGCCGCCGCGCAGGCCGTCGGGCCGCGGAAGCCGAGCAGGTCGGACGTCGGGGCCAGCCGCTCGATGGCCGGCTGGCCCGGTTGTACGGCCGGGAACCTGCCCATCCGGGGGAGATCCGTGACGGTGCGAGCGGTGCGCGGCATGTGCACGGCGCACCGGCCTCCCACGGCCGCGTCATCGCCGGTGCTGCTCATGCCTGCCTCCGTCCACTTGTGCTGCGGGCAACCCGACTGCGGGCATCGGCCACCCGGACAGCCACTCCTGACGGTAGGCAGTCCCCTATGACCCGTCAACGATCGCCACGCCGGGCCAGACAAACCACATCACTCAGGAGAGTGGTTTTTCGTGCCCCTAGTGTGGGTAGATGGACGGTTTTTGGCAAAACGGTCGGCCACATGGCCGCACGGCCGGTCCCCGCTACTGCGGACCGCTGCCCCCGAAGTCCTCGGGCGACACCTGGTCGAGGAACTCGCGGAACTTCTCGACCTCGTCCTCCTGCTCGTCCGGGATCGCGATGCCCGCCTCGGCGAGCACCTCCTCGCTCCCGTAGATCGGCGTGCCGGTGCGCAGCGCCAGCGCTATGGCGTCGGACGGCCGGGCGCTCACCTCGACCCCGCCGGAGAACACCAGCTCGGCGTAGAACACGCCCTCCCGCAGGTCGGTGATCCGCACCTCGGTGAGCTGCTGGCCGAGCGCCTCCAGGACGTCCTTGAAGAGGTCGTGCGTCAACGGGCGCACCGGCGTCATGCCCTGCTGGGCGAAGGCGATCGCGGTCGCCTCGCCGGGGCCGATCCAGATCGGCAGGTAGCGATCTCCCCCGACCTCCCGCAGCAGCACGATCGGCTGGTTGGAAGGCATCTCCACTCGGACACCCACGACGTCGAGCTCATTCACACACGCAACCCTATGGCTCCGCTCCCGGATATGAAAGCGCAGAGCCGACGCCGCTGGTCAGCGCGGTGCAGCCGGTGCCGCCGGAATACCACGGCCGCTATCCGCGGGACCGCAGACCGGCCTGGACCATCGCCGCGTGCAGCCGCACCGACAGGGTCGCGAGTTCCCGGGCGGTGGCCTCCGCGTGCGCCCTGGTCTGCGGGTTCCGGTGCCGGCGCAGCGGCGCCACCACCTGCTCCACCAGCGCGATCTCGCGATCCGCCGCGGCCTTCATCGCGCGCAGGTGCCGGGGTTCCAGCCCGTACCGGCCGAGCTCCGCGACCAGTCGGGCCACCTGCAGCGCCTCGCCGTCGTAGCCGCCGTCCGGGCCCGCGGCGACCAGCCCGTAGGACTCCCACTCGGCCAGCTCGGGTTCCCCCGCCTCGGCCGCCGCGAGCAGCTCGGCACGCCCCAGCCGGACGCCGGAGGGCACATCGCCGGCGGCCACCAGCTCCCGGTCCGCCTCCTCCAGCGGCCCGGGCCGGGTGTCGGCGGCGGAGGGCAGCGCGGGAGGGTTCTCGCCGCGCTCGATCGCGTCCAGGTGCTCCCGGATCACCCGCAGCGGCAGGTAGTGGTCCCGCTGCATGCGCAGGACGTAGGCCAGCCGCTCGACGTCGGCCGGGCTGAACTTGCGGTACCCCGAGGGCGTGCGCTGCGGCTCGACCAGCCCCTCCGCCTCCAGGAAGCGGATCTTGGAGATGGTGACCTCGGGGAAGTCGTCGCGCAGGAAGGCCAGCACCGCACCGATGCTCAGCAGTTCGTCACCGCCGCGCCGCCGCCCGGCGGGCCGCTCGCTCCGGAGCGGCTGCCGCGGGCCCGCGACCACCCCGCGCCCGCCGCGGTCCGCCTGCGGACCGGACGGGGTGGGGGTGGCCGCCCCGAGAGAAGAGGAAGGGGTATTCGTATTCACTCGGGCTCCTGCCGACGTCGCTTTCAGTACCCCCGGTTGTGGCCGGCGAAGAACACCAGCCGGTACTTCCCGATCTGCACCTCGTCGCCGTTGTTCAGCGACACCTCGTCGATCCGCTCCCGGTTCACGTAGGTGCCGTTGAGGCTGCCCACGTCCGCGACGCTGAAGCCGGCCGGGGTGCGGCGGAACTCCACGTGGCGGCGCGAGACCGTGACGTCGTCCAGGAAGATGTCACCCTGCGGGTGACGACCCGCCGTGGTGATGTCCGAGTCCAGCAGGAAGCGGCTGCCAGAGTTCGGACCGCGCTGCACGATCAGCAGGGCCGAGCCCGGCGGCAGCGCGTCGATCGCCGACAGCACCTCGGCCGACAGGGCCGGCGTGGCGCCGGTGCCGGTCGTGGTGGTGGGGTCGTACGACTCCAGGCCGGAGATGGAGATGGTCGACGTGGTCTCCGCCGCCCCCTCCGGGAGCAGGCCGCCGCGCAGCGCCGTGCCGCAGTTGGAACAGAACCGGGCCGAGGCCGGGTTCTGGTTGCCGCACCTGGGGCACGGAGTGGGGCCAGCCATGTTCACAGCCTCCTGGCGCGGCACACCCGACGGGTTGTGCCCGGCGTACGGATCCGGGGCAAACCCTCCACCAGAGGTTGAGGGTCCTGACGGGAAACCTATGCGCGGCTCGCCGGAGGGGTCAACCGACGCGCCGTAGCCCGCCGGATTCCCCGCGTACTGGGCGGCGCCGCCGTCCCGGTACAGCTGCTGACCTGCGTACGGCGCGGCCTCGGGGGCCGGACGCATGCCCGGCACTGCGGGCTCGTCCTCCGGTCGGCGGTGACGCGCGGTGGGCGCCTCGACGGCGGCCGCGTCACGGCCCTTGTTGCGACCGAACAACTTCGAGAAGAAACTCACGGGCGAATCCCCTTGCGTGTGACAGACCCGCCCGCGGGGCAGGGTGAGAACCTCGGACATGCTGCGAGCCCGGTCGTTGCGGCTCGGGATCGCCGGAGCGGTACTCCGGCGGTCGGTACTGCGGTTGTTGCTCCGGAGCGTACTGGTGCGAACCAGTCTCGCCCATGTGACGGCGGCGTCCCCCGGCGGGTGCCGCCCGCCCTTGACGGGCCGTTCGTCGGGCGCCCCGTCACTTCGGAGCCGGCTTGGCGTACTGCGGCGACTTCGGGTCCACGAGGGCGTCGACGACCACCTTCTGCTGCTGGGCGATCGTCGCCCGCGCCTGGTGGCTCTCCAGCGTGCGGACGACACCTCCCGGGATGTTCAGCGCGGGTGTCAGATCCTGCGGGTTCCCCACGACCGTGAAGCGGTAGGGCTGCGAGACCTTCTTCCCGTCGATCTGCACTCCACCGCCCGACAGGTCGGTGAAGTAGGTGTTGACCACCACGCGCACGTCGTTGATCTGAATCGCCTCCGCCCCCGCCGCTCGAAGTTCTTGCAGGGTGTCCAGCAGCATATCTGCCTTCACCTGCCCTTGGGGATCATCGACCGTGAGTACGATGCCCGGACCAGTGGCTTTGACGGTACCGGCGAGCACACCGAGCTCCGTCACCTTCTTCCTGGTCTGTTCCTGGGCCTCCTTGGCCTGGTTGGAGCTGTTCTCCAACTTCGCCAGGGACTGCTCCAGCTCCGCCTTCTCCTGCTGGAGACGCTGCTGACGGCTGTCCAGTTCGTCGAGGATCCGCACCAGGTCCTCCTGGCGGGCCCCGCGCAGCTGGCTGTGGTGGTCGTTGGTCGACCGCACCTGGATCGCCAGCCCCAGGCCGAGCGAGAACAGCAGCAGCGCCACCACCAGCTGGCCGCGCGACAGCCGCGGCGGCCAGAGCGCCGCCTTCAGCCGCCGCCGGCCGGTGTTCCGGTCCGGAGCGGGCTCGGGCTCGGGCTCGGGCGCCGCTTCCGACTCGGGCTCGGACTCGGACTCGGGCTCGGACTCGACCTCGGGCTCGGCGCCGGGCGCGGGTACCGGCTCGGGCTTCGCCTCGGCGACGGGTCCGGCCTTCGCCTCCGGCTTCGTCCCGGCCTTCGTCCCGGCCGCAGGTGCCGGCCCGACGACCTTCGTGAGCCGCAGCGTCGGCTCGGGCGCCGAATCGGCCTCAAGCTCAGCCTTAGCGTCAGACTTCTCCTCCGGGGCCTCCTCGGCGGCGGTCCCCCCGGCGGCCACGGCCGGGTCCTCCGAGCCTTCCGGACCGGACTCCCCGTCCATCTCCGGCCCGGGGGTGCCCACGGCCTTCTCGGCGGGCTTCACGGCCGCCTCGACGCCGATGACCTCCCGAGGTTCCCCGCCCGGCTTCCCGGCGGCCGGACCGACCGCCGCCGCCTCCGGCTCCGCCGCCACCGCCTCCTCGCGGCGCGGCTCAGGCACGGAAGACATGGCGCCGGATCGCGGCCGCGTTGGAGAAGATGCGGATGCCGAGGACGACGACCACACCGGTGGACAGCTGCGAGCCGACCCCCAGCTGGTCACCGAGGAAGACGATCAGTGCCGCGACCACCACGTTCGACAGGAACGAGACGATGAACACCTTGTCGTTGAAGATCCCGTCGAGCATCGCCCGGACGCCGCCGAACACGGCGTCCAGCGCCGCCACCACCGCGATCGGCAGGTAGGGCACGACGGCGTCCGGCACCTCGGGTTGGACGAAGAGGCCGACGACCACCCCGATCACAAGACCCAGTACGGCAATCACGGTCTGGCTGCTCCTGTCCCTGTCGTGGTCTTGGTGGGTCCGGTCGACGGACGCCGCTTGGTGGTGGGAGTTCCGCCTGGCCCGGCCGACGAGGCCGATGCGGAGGACGGGGCCGATGGTGAGACGGACGCGGCGGGGCTCTCCTGGGTTCCGGCTCCGGTCGGCGGCGTACCGCCCGGAGTCGTCGGGGAGGCCGCGGGCGAGGTCTCGGGCGTCACCGGCTGCGCGGTCCGCAGCGTCACCCCCACCGCCGCCGGCAGCGTCAGGTTCTTCTGCACGGAGAGCGTCGACTTGATGCCGTACTGCTCCTGGAGCAGCCGCAGGTACTGCCCGGCCATGTCCTTCTCGAAGGCGGTGAGGAGCTTCGAGCCGTCCCCGACCGCCTGGATGCTGTACGGCGGCACCAGCGGCCGGTTGTCCACCAGCACCGCCTCGCCGGCGGCCCGGATCGCGGACAGCGCGGTCAGCCGCTGGCCGTTGATCGCGATCGCCTCGGCCCCGGATCCCCAGAGGCCGTTCACCACCAGCTGCAGGTCACGGTCCCGCAGCCGTCCGCTGTTGGAGAAGCCCTGCCCGGCCCGCGGGTCGACGTTGCCGCCGGCGCCCGTGCCCGTGGCGTCCTCCAGGACCAGCTTCAGGCCCGGCCCGGCGACCGGGCCGAGGCCCACGGCCCCGCTCAGCCCACCGGGATCGCCGTCCCCCGAGGCGAGCGCCTGCTGCTGGGTGCTGTCGACCTTGAGCCGCAGCTCCTGCACCTGCTTCTGCAACTGGTCGGCCGAGGTGTTGCTGTCGTTGATCCGGTGGATCAGCGCGTCCCGCTCCTTGGCCAGCGACGGCTCGGCCTTGTGGGCGTTCACGGCGCCCACCGTCACCACCCCGCCGACCAGCGCCAGCCCGGCGCCGAGCGTGAGCAGCCCCTGCCAGGTGCCGGGTATCCGGCTGTCGCGGGCTCCGCCGCGCGCGGCGGCCGCCTCCGCGTAGCCCTCGTCGAGGCTGTGGTCCATCACATTGGTCAGCAAGGACATCGAGGCGTCCGGACGGTTGTACCGTCCGTTCGGGGCACTCGGTGTCGGCGTCGCTGGCATGGAGACCATCGTCCCACGCCGCCGACGGGCCCCGTGCACGGCCCCTGAGCTGCACACACGCTGCACACATGACGGAAAGTGACGGATTGTTCCGAATAGTGTGAAAACGGACAGCGGGGCGCACGGATCACACCGCGCGCCCCGCCGTTCGAGGCCGTTCCGAGCCTCAGGCAGTGCTCAACCCCGGACGCTCACCGCCCCGCTCCGTCGACCACGGCCGCCCACTCGTCCAGCAGCGCCTCGGTGGCCTCGTCGTCCGGGCCCTCCGCCCACAGGTGGGTGACCGCCTCGGCCGGGTCCGGCAGCACCAGCGTCCACCGCCCGTCGGCCTCGACCACCCGGACGCCGTCGGTGGTGTCCAGCCGACGGCTGCCGGCCGCCTCCACCACCGAGCGCATGACCATGCCCTTGGCCGCCCACGGCGTCGCGATGTCCCGGCGCCGGATGTGCGCCTGCGGAATCCGCGCGTCGATCTGGCTCAGCGTGAGCTGGGTCCGCGCCACCAGGCCGACCAGCCGGACGAACGCCGCGGCGCCGTCCAGCACCCCGCTGAACTCGGGCACCACGAAACCGCCGCGCCCGTCCCCGCCGAACACCGTGCCCTCGGCGGAGGCCGCCTTCGCGAGGTCGTCCGGCGTCGTCGTGGTCCAGATGACCTGGGTGCCGTGGTACGCCGCGACCTGCTCGGCGATCCGGGTCGTGGTCACCGGCAGTGCCACCTGCCCGCTGCGCCGCTCGGCCGCGACCAGGTCCAGCAGCACCAGCAGCGCCCGGTCGTCGTCGATCACCCGGCCGAGCTCGTCCACGAACGCGACGCGCTCGCCCACCGGGTCGAACCGGACGCCGAAGGCCGCCCGCGAGGAGGCGACCAGCTCGCCCAGCCTGGCCAGCCCGGCCCTGCGCTCCTCCGCGTCCTCCGTCGGCCTGGCCTCGTCCAGCCCGGTGGAGACGGTCAGCGCCTCCACCCCGAGCCGGCCGAGGATGCTCGGCAGGACCAGGCCCGCGCTGCCGTGCGCGGTGTCCACGACCACCTTCAGCCCGGCCTCCCGGACCCCGGTGGTGTCCACCGTCCGCAGCAGGTTGCCCGCGTAGGAGTCGAAGACGCTGGACGGGAAGGTCAGGTCCCCGATCTCCCCCGGGAACGCCCGCCGGTACTCCTGACGTGCGTAGACCCGGTCCAGCTTGCGCTGGCCCGCCTGCGAGAGGTCCGCCCCGCGCTCGTCGAAGAAGAGGATGTCCAGCGAGTCCGGCACACCCGGCGTGGTCCGCAGGAAGATCCCGCCGGCGCTCCCCCGGGCCGTGTGCTGCCGGGCCACCGGCATGGGCACGTTCTCCAGGTCCCGGACGTCGATCGCGGAGGTCTGGAGCCCCGAGATCATCGCCCGTTTGAGCGCACGCGCACCACGCGAGTGGTCACGCGCGATGGTGACGGTGGCGCCCTTCTTCAGCGTCGTCGCGTACGCCCCCGCCAGCCGCACGGCCAGCTCCGGGGTGATCTCGACGTTCAGGATGCCCGAGACGCCGCGCACCCCGAACAGGTGCTCCTGGCCGCGCGACTCCCAGATCACCGAGGTGTTGACGACCGCGCCGGCCTCGATGGTCTTGAACGGGTAGACCCGGACGTTCGCCCCGATGATCGACTCCTCGCCGACCAGGCACTCGTCCCCGATCACCGCGCCGTCCTCGATCCGCGCGGCCCGCATCACATCGGTGTTCTTGCCGACCACGCAGCCCCGCAGGTTGCTCTGCGGCCCGACGTAGACGTTGTCGTGCACCACCGCCTTGTGCAGGAACGCGCCGCGCTTGACGACCACGTTGCTGCCCAGCACGGTGTGCTCGCGGATCTCCACCCCGGCCTCGACCTTGGCGTAGTCCCCGATGTACAGCGGCCCGCGCAGCACCGCGTCCGGATCCACCTCGGCACCCTCGGCGACCCAGACGCCCGGGGAGATCTCGAATCCGTCCAGCTCGACGTCGACCTTCCCCTCCAGGACGTCGGCCTGGGCCTTGCCGTAGCTCTCGTGGGTGCCCACGTCCTCCCAGTAGCCCTCGGCGACGTAACCGTAGACCCGCTTGCCCTCCTTCAACAGCTGTGGGAAGACGTCACTCGACCAGTCGACGGACTCACCCGCCGCCACGTAGTCGAAGACCTCGGGCTCCATCACGTAGATACCGGTGTTCACCGTGTCGGAGAAGACCTGCCCCCAGGTCGGCTTCTCCAGGAAGCGCTCGACCCTCCCCTCGTCGTCCGTGATCGTGATGCCGAACTCCAGTGGATTCGGCACTCTCGTGAGACAGACGGTGACCAGAGCGTTCTTGCTGCGGTGAAAGTCGATCAATTCCGAGAGATCGAAGTCGGTCAGCGCGTCACCGGAGATCACCAGAAAGGAATCGTCCTTGAGCGCGTCCTCGGCGTTCTTGACACTCCCCGCAGTGCCCAGTGGCGTCTCCTCGTGGGCATAGGTCAGATGCATGCCCAGCTCTTCGCCGTCACCGAAATAGTTCTTGACCAGCGACGCCAGGAACTGCACGGTGACGACGGTGTCGGAGAGGCCGTGCCGCTTCAGCAGCCGAAGCACGTGCTCCATGATCGGCCTATTGGCGACCGGAAGCAGCGGCTTCGGCATGCTGGAGGTCATCGGGCGGAGTCGGGTGCCCTCGCCCCCTGCCATTACAACGGCTTTCATTACGGGTGCGTCCTCCTTCGCGGTGGTGGACCAACAGGTCCATCAAAGCGTTCCAGAAGGTTCTCTACCCGGAAGGTATCGTCCGACGCACCGATGAGGCGTGGGGCTTCTCTCAGATCACGTCTCAGACTGTGGACGCCGAGCCCGCGGTGCTGGCCCGGACGATCCGCCGCGCCTGAACCGCGTAAAGAATCGCGGCCCACCAGTACAGCGTCGTCCCCCACCAGATGAACGCCCAGCTCACCACCTCGGCCGGCCGGGCGATCCAGCTGTCCACGCTGCCGAGCAGCAGAAGCGGAAAGGCGTACATCAGATTGAAGGTCGCCGCCTTGCCCAGGAAACTCACCTGGAGCGGTCCGTAGCCGTGCCGGTTCAGAATCGGCAGCAGCGCGGCGATGAATACCTCACGGGCCAACAGGATCGCGGTGAGCCACCACGGCAGAATCTCACGCCAGGTCAATCCGACCAGCGTGGACAGCACATAGAGCCGGTCGGCCAGCGGATCGAGCAGCTGCCCCACCCGGCTGATCTGCCCCCACCGCCGGGCGAGCTTCCCGTCCAGGTAGTCGCTGATCCCGCTCAGCATCAGGATCAACAGCGCCCAACCGTCATTGTTGGGCCCGTCGAACACCGGCCACAGGATGAGCCAGAGAAAGAGCGGAACACCGACCAGCCGGCCCATGCTCAGCATGTTGGGGATGGTGAGGACGCGATCGGTCTGGACCCGCGTCTCCTGGACCTCCACCCGGGGGCCTCCTGTCCCGTACTACGACAATTGCATGTTGACCCTACAACAGAGAAGCCCCCGACCGGTTCACCCGGCGGGGGCTTCTCTAGAATAATTGTTCGGCGGCGTCCTACTCTCCCACAGGGTCCCCCCTGCAGTACCATCGGCGCTGTAAGGCTTAGCTTCCGGGTTCGGAATGTAACCGGGCGTTTCCCTCACGCTATGACCACCGAAACACTATGAAACTGTCACCGCACACCCGACAGGATTCGGGCGGGTCGTTGTTTCAGAACAACACAGTGGACGCGAGCAACTGAGGACAAGCCCTCGGCCTATTAGTACCGGTCAACTCCACCCCTCACAGGGCTTCCATATCCGGCCTATCAACCCAGTCGTCTACTGGGAGCC
>NZ_JBHVJT010000002.1:0-18670 GCF_042798815.1 Kitasatospora sp. NPDC057738
TCAATAAAGACCCATGGGCGGTCGGGGGGTAGGGAAGCCTGGAACCCCCGGGGCGTTTCTCGTCAAACCCCCCTGGGGGCTCCGGTGCGTCGTCGGGCGACTTTCGTCGGCCGAGCGGCATCAGGTGGACAGCACCGGTCAGAACAGGACCTTCTCGTTGTTCGGCTGCAGCGTGCCGGTGGTCACCCCGGCGGCCGAGACCAGCAGCTGGCCGGCCGGCTTGCCGTCGGTGCCGAGCACCTCGGCGGTGACCGGCGTGGTCTCGTCCGGCGCGGTGATCTGGAGGCCGGTGAGCACGTGGCAGGTCGCGTCCGACTTGTCGCAGGCGCTCCACTTGAGGCCCGCGTAGCCGGACTTGTTGGGCTTCAGGGTGACCAGCACCGCCGGCCCGGGGTGGGCCTCGCGGTTGGCCGACAGCGCGTCCGCGCTGTTGTCGGCCTTCAGGCCGCCGAAGCCCGGGTACCCGTACAGGGTGCAGTTGTGGTCGCTCTTGTTCTTGATCGTCAGCATGGCCGAGCCCGCGCCCTTGAGCTGCACGGTGGCCGTGATCTCGTCGCTCTTGCACCGCGAACCGGCCGCCTGGCCGGCCATCGGGTCGCCGGGGACGGTGGCCCCGGCGGCGCTCGCCTTCGGGTCGCCCGGCTTGTCGTCGGTGTACTTCACGTCGTCGCACGCGGTCAGCAGGACGGTCGCCGCGAGGGCGGCGACACCGGCGGCGACTAACCTGGCAGGCCTGCGAACGGTCATGGTCCCCCCAAGGGTGAGTAATGGCATGGGTCTGTCACCCTAAGTACGAAGGCCGTGGCAGAACGGTTCCATTGAGGCTGCAGTTTGTCAGAGCTGACCGTTTTCTTCCTTTTCCTGACCGGTTTCGGCCGCTACTGGCGCGAACTGGCGCCGCTCATACGACACCGCCCCGCCCGGCGGGTGCCGGACGGGGCGGTACGGGTGGAGGAGGAGCGGATCAGGCGGCCGGCTTCGCGGCCACCGGCCGGGCGGGCTTCCCGCTCTTCCCGCCGAGGACGTTGAAGAACACGGCCAGGGTCGGGACCAGGTAGAGCAGCCAGATCACCAGCTGGAGCACCGTCGGGTCCGGCTGGAAGTTGAAGACGCCCTTCAGCAGGGTGCCGTACCAGCTGTCCTTGGGGATGGTGCTGGAGATGTCGAAGGCCGTGCTCTGCAGACCGGGCAGCCAGCCGGCCTCCTGGAGGTCGTGCACGCCGTAGGCGAGGACGCCGGCCGCGACCACGACCAGCATCGCGCCGGTCCAGGTGAAGAACTTGGCCAGGTTGATCTTCAGCGCGCCCCGGTAGAACAGCCAGCCGAGCAGCACCGAGGTGAGCAGGCCAAGCGCGGCGCCGATCAGCGGGTTCCAGCCGTCGCCGGTGGCCTGGACCGCGGTCCAGATGAACAGCGAGGTCTCCAGGCCCTCGCGGCCGACGGCCAGGAAGGCGGTGACCACCAGGGCCGTGGTGCCCATCGCGATCGCCGCGTCCAGCTTGCCGTGCAGCTCGGTCTTCAGGTGCCGGGCGGTGCGCCGCATCCAGAACACCATCCAGGTCACCAGGCCGACCGAGATGATCGACAGCGAGCCGCCGAGCGCCTCCTGGGCCTCGAAGGTGAGCTGCGAGGAGCCGAACTGCAGCAGCGCGCCGAAGGCCATGGAGAGCGCCACGGCCGAGCCGACGCCGATCCACACCGGCGGCAGCCGGTCCTTGCGGCCGGTCTTGACCAGGTAGGCGATCAGGATGCAGACGACCAGGCTGGCTTCGAGGCCTTCGCGCAGGCCGATCAGGTAGTTGCCGAACACGCGGGCTCCTGGGGGGTGTAGAGGTGGTACCGGGGGGGCGGGTGGGGTCAGCCGAGCAGGGCCTGGCCCCACCACTCCCCCGGCTTGCGCACGCCCGCCGGGCAGGCGAAGTGGGCGGAGCCGACGTGCTGGATGTACTCGTTGAGCTTGTCGCTCGCCGCGAGGCGGGTCTGCAGCGGAACGAAGGCCTTGCGGGTGTCGCGCTGGTAGGCGAGGAAGAACAGCCCGGCGTCCAGGCGGCCGAGGCCGTCGGTGCCGTCGGTGAAGGAGAAGCCGCGGCGCAGGATCATCAGGCCGTCGTTGGCGTCCGGGTGGGCGAGCGCGACGTGCGAGGTCGCGGGCATCGCCTTGAGGTCCGGCGCGTCGTGCTCCTTGCCCTTGCCGTACGGGGCGCCCTCGCCCTTGGTGCGGCCGAAGGTGTCCTCCTGGTCCTTGAGCGAGGCGCGGTCCCAGGTCTCGATGTGCATCCGGATCCGCCGGGCGACCAGGTAGGAGCCGCCGGTCATCCACTCCGGGCCGTCGCCGGGCGCGGCCCAGACGTGGTCGGCCAGCTTCCCGGTGTCGGTGCCCGCGATGTTGTGGGTGCCGTCCTTGAACCCCATCAGGTTGCGCGGGGTCTGCTCGTCCGGGGTGGTCGAGGAGGTCTTGCCGAAGCCCAGCTGCGACCAGCGGATGTTGACGGTGCCCATGCCGATCCGGGCCAGGTTGCGGATCGCGTGCACGGCGACCTGCGGGTCGTCGGCGCAGGCCTGGACGCAGAGGTCGCCGCCGCTGCGGGTCGGGTCGAGCTTGTCGCCCTTGAAGTTCGGCAGGTCGATCAGGGCCTCGGGGCGCTTGGCCCGGAGGCCGAAGCGGTCCACGCCGTCCTTCTCGAACAGGCTCGGGCCGAAGCCGATGGTCAGGGTGAGCCGGGAGGCGGGCAGGCCGAGGGCCTCGCCGGTGTCGTCCGGCGGCGCCTCCGGCGAGCCGGGCACCGCGCCGGTGCCGACCTCGCGGCCGCCGGTCATCGCGGCCGCCGCCTTGGTCCACTCCTTGAGCAGCTTGACCAGGGACTCCCGGGTGGCCTTCTCGGAGACGTCGAAGGCGGCGAAGTGCAGCCGGTCCTGGACCGGGGTGGAGATGCCCGCCTGGTGCTCGCCGTAGAACGGCAGCTCGGCGCCGACCGGGGCGGCGACCGGGACGGCGTCGTCCTGCCGGGTGGCGGCCGCCACCGAGCCGACGGCGGCGGCGCCGAGCGCGACGCCCGCGCCGGCCCAGCCGATGACGGCGCGTCGGCTGACCGCGCTCCTGGTGCCGGAGGCGTCGGCGGTGGCCGGCGTCCCGTTCTGCTGCTCGTTCTCCGCGTCCATCGGCGGGCGGGCCCTTCTACTGTGCTGGACTGTGCGCTGACCCACGGAGGCCGTGGGGCCCGGATCGCGGGCCGCCACGGCGTCGGCGGGGTACTTCGGGCGGGGTGGCCGGTTACTTGACGACCACGGCGGCGGCCAGCTTCGACAGCGGCTCGCCCAGCGAGTTGACCGCGTCGGAGAAGGCCTTGCGCTCGGTCTCGGTGACCTTGTCGTAGGAGGTGAAGGTGCCGTCGGCCTGCTTGTACTTGGCCAGCAGGGCGTTGATGGCGGCGAACTCGGAGTCCAGCGTCTTCGCGAGCTCCGCGTCCTTCTCGGAGGCGACCGGCTTCAGCAGCTCGTAGGCCTTCTGCGCGCCCTCGACGTTGGCCTGGAAGTCGGCCAGGTCGGTGTGGCTGTAGCGGTCCTCCTCACCGGTGATCTTGTTGGTGGCGACCTCGTCCAGCAGCTCCTTGGCGCCGTTGGCCATGCTGGTCGCGGTGATCTCGGCCTCGGGGATCTTCTTCTGCCAGTCCTTGAGGTCGGCGACCAGCTGGTCGGCGAGCTTCTTCTCGTCGTCGCCGATCTTCGCGTCGGCCCAGAGCGACTTCTCCAGCTTGTGCCAGCCGGTCCACTCCTGGCCCTGCTCCAGCTTGTCCTCGCGGGTGTCGGTCTTCGGGTCGACGTCGCCGAAGCTCTCGGCGACCGGCTCGGTGCGCTCCCAGCCGGTGCGCGAGGGCGCGTACAGCGACTTGGCCTTCTCCAGGTCGCCGGACTTGATCGCGGCGGCGAAGGCCTCGACGGCCGGGATGGTGGCGTCGGCCTGCTCCTGGGCGTACGTGCGGTAGGCGGTGACGGCGGCGGCCAGGCGCGGGTCGGTCGGCGCGGCGCTGCCGCCCTCGCCGGTGACGGTGATCTTCTGGCGGATGCCGTCGCCGACCATGCCGGGCTTGCAGGCGATCTCGTACGAGCCGGCCTTGATCTCGGCGTTGATGCTGGCCTTGGTGCCGGGGCCGATGTTCTCGCGCTCGGTGACGATCTTGTCGCCGTCGCCGTAGACGTAGACCTCGGTGGTCTTGGAGCCCTTGTTGCTGATGTCCAGCACGACGTGGCCGGCCGGGAAGGTCGTCTTGGAGACCTCGCAGGCGGTGTCGGTCGCGTTCACCGTGACCGCGCCGGAGGAGGCCGCCTTGTCGTCCTTCTTGGACGCGCAGCCGGCCAGGGTTGCGGTCGCCACGGCGAGGGTGAGCAGCGCGGCTGCGGTGGAACGGCGACGGGCGGACATGCGGGCTCCAACGGAAAAGGGCATGGGTGTGCCATGGCAGTGCGGGCGGCTGGGGGCCAGCCGACCATCATTAGCTAAGGCATACCTTACGTAAAGACGATTTTTCGTCTACACCCACCCCCTGAACCGTTACCTTCCCGGTGTCCGGCGGGCGGCCGCCCGGGCCGTCCAGCGGCCCTCGTGGCGGCTGATCCTGATCGGGTGCCCGAAGGTCTCGCTGATCAGCTCCGTCGTCATCACCTCCGCCACCGGCCCGGCCGCGACGCACTCGCCGCCGCGCAGCAGCAGGGCGTGGGTGGTGCTCTCCGGCAGCTCCTCCAGGTGGTGGGTGACCAGCACGCTGGCCAGCTCCGGATGCTGGTGGCGCAGCAGGTCCAGACTGTCCAGCAGCAGTTCGCGGGCGGTCAGGTCGAGCCCGGTGGCGGGCTCGTCGAGCAGCAGCAGCCGGGGGCTGGGCATCAGCGCGCGGGCGATCAGCGCCCGGCCGCGCTCGCCCTGGGACAGCGTGGTCCACGCGGCGTCGGCCATCGCGCGCATCCCGAGCGTGTCGATCAGCCGCTCGGCCCGCTCCAGCGCCTCCGGGGCCGGCTTGCGGTGGAACTCCGGCTCGATCGTGTTGGTGTGCCCGGTGAGCACCACCTCGCGCACGGTCAGCGGCGAACGCAGCGGGTGGCGCGGGTTGACGTGCCCCAGGTGGGCGCGCAGCTCGCGGACGTCCACCCGGCCGAGCCGGCGCCCGAGCACGTCCACCTCGCCGCGGGTGGGGTGGGAGACCGCGCCGAGCAGCGCGAGCAGGGTGGACTTGCCCGCGCCGTTCGGACCGAGCAGCGCCCAGTGCTCGCCCGGCCGGATCTCCAGGGTGATCCCGCGCAACAGGTGGCGGCCGTCGCGCACGACGTCCACGTCCCGGGTGCGCAGCAGCGGCCCGTCGAAGTCGGGGGCGGATGAATTCATGGGACTCCGATCGCGGCGCCGGGCAGGGTGCGGGCGGGGCGCCGCACCGGACGGGCCGGCGCCGTCCGTCCGCGTGCAGAGTACAACCGTCGGCCGTGGACGGGCCCGGACGTCCGAGGGGTGGACGCGCCAGAACCCTGTTGTCCGGAGGGAGTTGGGAGGAGGATCGTGCCTCCGAGGGGAAGCGGGGACGAGGGGGACGAGGATGACCGGGGAGCGGGTGGACACCCTGCACGCGCTGGTCGAACGGCAGGCCCGGCTGGCGCCGGAGGCCGTGGCCGTGCGCTGCGGCGGGCGGGAGCTGAGCTACGGGGAGCTGGACGCGCGGGCCGGACGGCTGGCCGCGGTGCTGGCGGAGCGGGGCCTGGCCCCGGGCGGCCGGGCGGCGGTCGCACTCGGCCGGGGCACCGAGGTGTACGTGGCGCTGCTGGCCGTGCTGAAGGCGGGCGCGGCGTTCGTGCCGCTGGAACCGGCCGCGCCGGACGCGCTGCTGCGGCACGTGCTCGCGGACGCCGCACCGGACCTGGTGGTCACCGAGGAGTGCCACCGGGTGCGGCTGGCGGACGCCGGCGGGGCCCGGCTGGTCTGCGTCGACACGGAGACACCCACGACGGAGACACCCACGACGGAGACACCCGCGACGGAGACACTCGTGACGGCGCCGTTCGCGCCGCCCGAGACCGGCCCCGGGGACCTCGCCTGCGTCTTCTACACCTCCGGTTCCACCGGCCTGCCGGCCGGCGCGCTGGTCGAGCACCGCAACCTGCTGGCCGCGTACGAGGGCTGGCGCGAGGTGTACGAGCTGACCGCCGAGGACCGGATCCTGCAGACGGCGAGCCTGGAGTTCGACGTCTTCACCGCCGACTGGGTGCGTGCGCTCTGCACCGGCGCCACCCTGGTGGTCACCCCGTTCAACCTCACCCTGGACCGCGCCGCCGACCTCGGGGCGCTGCCCGCCCTGGTGGCCGCGGAGCGGATCACCGTCCTGGAGCTGAACGTCCGCACCGCGCGCCGGCTGACCGCCCTGCTGGCCGAGGCCGGCGGCGCGGGGGCCGGCGCGGGCCTGCCCGGGGTACGGCTGCTCACCGTCGGCGCCGAGAAGTGGTACCTGGACGAGCAGTTGGGCCTGCAACGCCTGCTCGGCGCGGGCACCCGGGTGCTGAACGTCTACGGGCTGGCCGAGGCCACCGTGGACAGCACCTACTTCGACGCGCGGGGCACCGCCGCCGCCGAGGGCGCCGAACGGGTCTCGCTGGTCGGCCGGCCCTTTCCCGGCACCCGGGTGTACGTGCTCGGCCCGAACCGCACCCCCGCCAAGCAGGGCATGACGGGCGAGATCGCGATCGCCGGCGCCGGCCTGACCCGCGGCTAC
Source organism: Kitasatospora sp. NPDC057738 (assembly GCF_042798815.1). Classification (NCBI taxonomy): domain Bacteria; kingdom Bacillati; phylum Actinomycetota; class Actinomycetes; order Kitasatosporales; family Streptomycetaceae; genus Kitasatospora; species Kitasatospora sp. NPDC057738. The sequence continues at coordinate 6,747 of NZ_JBHVJT010000002.1, forward strand.
CTCAACCGGCCCACGGACACCGCCCGTCGCTTCGTCCGGGCGGACTTCGACCCGGACGGCCGGGTGCTGCTGACCGGCGACCTCGGGGTGCTGCGGGCGGACGGCGTGCTGGAGTTCACCGCCCGGGCCGCGACCGTGATCGGACCGCTCGGCACGAGACGGCCGACAAGCGTGCTGGCGCGGGTCCGGGCGGCGGTCCGCGCGGAGGGCGTGCTGCGCGGGCACCCGGCGGTGCGGGAGGCGGCCGTCGTCGAGGTGGAGACGGTGCCGGGGAAGCCGCAGCTGGTCGGCTACGCGGTGACCGAGCCGGGCACGGACGGCGCCGACGGCTGGTCGCTCTCCCAGTACCTGAGGACCGCGCTCAGGGGCCAGTCGGTGCCCGCCGCCGTCGTCCCGGTTCCCGAGCTGCCGCGCACCCGGGCCGGCAAGCTGAACCGCGCGGCCCTGCCGCTGCCGGCCCCGCCGGGACACGCCGCCCGGCGCTCCGCCAAGGCCGGTGGCGGCCGGAGCGGCGGCAAGACCGGGGGCGGCGGCCGGAGCGGCGGCAAGGCGGGCGGCGGTTCCGGGGACTCGGACGTCGGGAGCGGCTGCGGCGCGGTCTTCTGCGTGCTGATCTTCGCCGCGGGCGCGTGGGCGATGACCGATGTGCTCTTCCCCGGATCGACCGATCTCACCGGCGTCCCCTCCCCGTACAGCGGCTGGTTCCGGCTGCTCTATCTGTGCGAGAACCTGGCGTTCGGCGCCGGGCTCGTCTGGTTCGGTGCCGGCTTCGAGGCCGTCCTGCGGCAGGGCAGGCCGGTCCGGCTCTCGGCGCTGGCCCACCTGGCGATCACCTGGCTGCTGGTCAACTGGTGGCCGCAGGACAACCTGTACCGGCTCACCAAGGCCACGGACTGGCTGCGCGAGACCGTGATGGTGTTCGCGTTCAACGTCCCGCTGATGCTCGCGGCGCTGGTGCTGATCCGGTTCATGCTCTGGCAGCCTCCGGCCGGAGGGGGCGAAAGGAAGGGCCGGCATCTCTGAGCGCCTCGAACATCACCTGAGCGCCTCGAACATCCCGGTCAGCCCCTGGTTCGCGGCCTCGACCAGCGCCTCGGCCGCGTCCAGCGCCTCGGCGTCCGGCCCGGCGAGGGCGAGGCCGACGACGGGCTCCGGGTCGTGGCAGGCGGTCGGGATCAGCGGCAGCAGGGTGACGCCGAGCCGGGCGCAGCGCGGGCGCAGCCGTTCCAGGTGGTCGTGCAGCGCGGCCGGGGCGAGCCGGGCGCCGAGCGGCATCCCGTCCAGGGTGCGCACCAGGTGGCCGGGGCCGCGCACCCGGTCGAGGCGGGCGGCCAGCACGAAGGCGACGGCCGGGCCGGTGAGCCGCAGGTTGATCTCGGTGGGGGCGAGCCGGCGCTCCCGGTCGGTGACGAAGTCGACGTCGTACCAGCCGCGGTAGCCCTCGGCGGCCAGCCGCTCCCCCACCGCCAGGGCGAACCGGCGGGCGGTGTCGGCGGCTTCCTTCGGCAGCACGCCGGGGCCGACGGTGACGCCCTGGTAGCGGGTGCCGGCCACGTCCATGGCACCGGCGCCGACCGGGTGGACGGTGCCGTCCTGGCCGACCAGGGCGTCGTAGGTGAGGTCGCGCAGCCGGGCCGCCGGGCCCGGATCGACGTACTCCTCCAGCAGCAACTCACCCTCGGGCGGAAGGACTTCGGTACGCACCAGGTGCCGCAGCAGCGCCCTGCCGCCGCCCGCCGCGAACAGCTCGGCGGGCTCCACCACCACGGTGCCGTAGCCGCCGACACCGTACGGGCTCTTCAGTACGGTGGTCCGCCCGCGGACGGCGCGGGCGGTGAGCCGACGGGCGGCCCGGCGGCGGCCGGCCGGGCGCTCCTGGTCCGGGACCACGATCCCCGGGTGCCCGGGGGCGAGGGCGGCGAACAGCTCGTGGGCGGCGGCCTTGGACTCGTAGCGGCGCACGGCGGCCAGCTCGGGCCCCTCGCCGTGTGCGGCGTTCCGCCCCCAACTCACCACCGGGCGGCCGGAGTCGGCGATCCGGGCGGCCAGGGCGGGGCGGATGGCGAGTGCCTCGGCCACCGTCCGGTCCGGCGCCACACCGCTGTGCACCTCGACCGGGCCCCAGGCCAACTCCCGGGCCAGCCAGTCGGTCCACTCGGGAGCGACCTCGGCGGGCAGGACCAGCAGGGCCGGTTCGGGGCTGTAGCAGACGGCCAGGCAGGCGTAGTGGTGCGCCTGCCGCAGCCGACGCAGGCGCTGGGCCTCGTCCATGCCGGGTGCGAGGAACTGCGCGTTGAAGTCCGCCACGTCGCCCACGTGGACCGCCGCCCGGCCACCGGTCCAGGCCCCCACCCATCCGTCCATGGGACGGAAGCCTAGGGCGTGTGGTCAGAGCGCCAACAGCCCCGCGTCGGTGGGGCGCAGGCCGCAGGCGTCGAGGTAGAAGGGGCGCAGGTGGGGCTCGTAGTCGACGTGCAGCCAGGTACAGCCGGCCGCGCGGGCGCCGTCGGCGGCCTCGGCGACCAGCCGGGTGGCGATGCCCTGCCGCCGGGCGTCCGGGGCGACCACGGTGTCGAGCAGGAAGGCGTGGGCGCCGCCGTCCCAGGCGAGGTTGACGAAGCCGACCAGGGCGTCGTCGGCGGTGCGCCGGGCGGTGACCCAGCCGAGGCTGTGCCGCTCCAGGCGGGCGATCCGGTCGCCCGGTTCCCCGGGGTGGCCGAAGCCTTCGGCGTGCAGGGTGTCGAGTTCGGGGTCGGTGAGCGGGCCGCGCCACAGGTAGTCGATCGTCACGACGGCACTGTAGACCCCTTGTTAAGTTCTGATCATTTTTTATCGACCAAGGACACGACTTGGCAAAGTTATGACCTTCCCTCTAGCTGAATCTGACTGACCCCGGTCAATCTCTGACGCAGCTCCTTTCCCTGCACAGCTACCCCCACTGGAGTCAGAGTGACCCCCACGCCTTCCTCCCGCCGTGCCCGCGTGGCCGGAGCCGTCGCGGTCGTCGCCGCCCTCGCCGGCGCCACCGTCCCGGCCGCCACGGCCTCCGCCGCCACCGCCCCGCGCGAGGCCGCGATATCCCAGGCCCGCGCCAACGTCACCCACAACGCGGGGGTGTTCGGCTTCGGCGCCGGCCAGGGCCTCGTGCTCAAGGACGTCGTGCTGGACGCCGACGGCGCCTCGCACGTCCGCTTCGACCGCACCTTCCAGGGCCTGCCGGTGGTCGGCGGCGACCTGGTCATCCACCAGGACGCCAAGGGCAGGCTCAAGGACTCCTCCCGCGCGGCCGCCCACGACGCCGCCGTCAAGTCGACCGTCCCGAAGGTGACCGCGCAGTCCGGCGCGGCCGGCGCGCTCGCCGCCGCCCCGGGCGTCCAGGACGCCGTCAGCACCCCCGAGCTGGTCGTCTGGGCCGCCGACGGCACGCCCCGGCTGGCCTGGCGCACCACCGTCGAGGGCACCGGCGCGCACGGCGAGCCGGCCGGCAAGGTCGTCGTCACCGACGCCACCACCGGCGAGCAGATCGAGTCCTACGACGCCGAGCACCAGGCGACCGGCACCGGGAACTCCGAGTACACCGGCAGGATCAGCATCGACACCACCGCCAAGTCCGGCGGCGGCTACACCCTGACCGACCCGGTCCGCGGCCACGTCACCAAGGACGCCAACAACCTCTCCGCGAGCTCGATCAAGGCGACCTCCGGCACCGCGTTCACCAGCACCACCAACGTCTGGGGCGACGGGAAGAAGTTCTCCACCGACCGCTCCACCGCCGCCGTCGACGCCCACGCCAACACCGCCTGGACGTACGACTACTACAAGAACGTCCACGGCCGCAGCGGCATCAAGAACGACGGCAAGGGCGCCACCGTCTTCGTCCACGTCGGCACCAACTGGGACAACGCCCAGTGGTCCGACAGCTGCTTCTGCATGATGACCGGCGACGGCAACGGCAGCAGCGACCCGGAGCAGGTCGACCTCGACACCATGGGCCACGAGATGACCCACGGCGTCACCAGCGCCACCGCCAACCTGCGCTACAGCGGCGAGTCCGGCGGCCTCAACGAGTCCACCAGCGACATCTTCGGCACCATGGTCGAGTGGTACGCCAACAACAGCGTCGACACCGGCGACTACCTGTTCAGCGACCAGTCCACCCCGCCGTGGCTGCGCCGCTTCGACAAGCCCTCGCTGGACGGCTCCTCGGCCGACTGCTGGAGCAGCAGCGTCGGCAGGCTCGACGTGCACTACTCCTCGGGCGTCGGCAACCACTGGTTCTACCTGGCCAGCGAGGGCAGCGGCAGCAAGACCATCAACGGCGTCACCTACAACAGCCCGACCTGCAACGGCTCCACGGTGACCGGCATCGGCCACGACAAGATCGCCAAGATCTGGTACCGCGCGCTGACCGTCTACATGACCTCCACCACCAACTACAAGGGCGCCCGCGCCGCCTCCCTGAACGCGGCCCGCGACCTGTACGGCGCCTCCAGCACCGAATACAACGCGGTCGCGGCGGCCTGGAGCGGGGTCAACGTCAGCTGAATGCCTAGTGGTTGAACCCCACGTGGCAGTGGTCGTGGTGGGTGTCGTCGGTGAAGAACCGGTTGCCGGCGCCCGGGATCGCCACCGGCCCGCCCACGTTGTACGAACCGGCGGCGGCCGCGTCCCGCATGAAGGACTCGACCAGCTGCCGGGACGTACCCGGGTCGACCACGGCCAGCCCGTCGATCCGCCAGACGTCGAAGGCCCGGCCCAGCGGATGGTCGCTGGGCCGGGTCGTCCCGAAGACGTCCAGCGGGTGGCCGGTCCGCACCACGCTCACCGAGAGCGTGTACGGGCCGGCCAGCCGCAGCATCGCCTCCAGCACGCTGTCGTGCACGGTGCCGCTGCGCAGGTCGGCGGCGGCCTCGGGCGGCAGCTCGATCCGGGGCTCGGCCAGCACCCGGGCCACCGCGGGCGGCGGTGCGGCGGCCGCCGGGCCCGCCGCTCCCGGGTGCAGCTCGGTGACCGTCCAGCGCGGCTCGGCCCGGCTCAGCCGGACGTCCACCGTGGTGCCGCCCTCGGCCGCCGAACCGTCCGGACCGCGCGTCCACTGACGGCAGGCCACGAGCACGCTCGCCGAGTCGTCGAGGATGCCGCCGTACTGGGCGACGATCACCTCCAGGCTCGCCTCGGCCGCCGCCGGGGCGAGCGGACCCGCGGCGTCGGCCAGCGCGGGCGGCAGGCCGAGCGCCGCCACCCGGGCACGGGCCGCCTCCGTGCCCTGCCCGCCGGGCGGCCAGGCGCCGAGCGCGGCGACCAGCTCGACGGCGCGGCGCTTGACGTCGGGCTGGATCTCGCCGGGGCCGGGCTGCCAGAGGGGCGGCCGGGGCAGCGGGGTCGGTGTCCGCGCGGGCGTTCCGGCGCTACTCGTGGCGGCGGGCGTCGTAGCTACGGGCGTCGTAGCGGCCGGGCCGGTGCTCGCGGCCCGCGGCCTGCTCCCGCCCGTACACCCCGCCGCACCCAGCACCAGCGCCGCCGCGCCCGCCCGCAGCACCCCGCGCCGGCCCGCGGCCCGGCCGCCGTCTCCACCCGTCATGCCGTCAGTATGCGGCGGAGGAGCCCCTGGCGCAGGAGGCGTCAGCCCAGCCGACGGATCGGTTCGCCCGCCAGGAACGCCGCGATGTCCTCCACCGCCTCCTCGTAGTAGCGCCGGTAGTTGTCCTGCGACACGTACCCCAGGTGCGGGGTGGCCAGCAGCCGGGGAGCGGTGCGCATCGGATGGTCGGCGGGCAGCGGTTCGATGTCGAAGACGTCGACGCCCGCGCCCGCGATCCGGCCGCCGGTGAGCGCGGTGAGCAGCGCGTCCTGGTCGACGATCGCCGCCCGGGAGGTGTTGACCAGGTACGCCCCGGGCTTCATCAGGTCCAGCTCGGCCGCGCCGATCAGCCCCCGGGTGCCCGGGTTGAGGGCGAGGTGGATCGAGACGAAGTCGCTCTCGCGGAGCAGCTCCTCCTTGTCGGCCGCGCGCCGCACGCCCGCCCCGGCGGCCCGCTCGTCGGTCAGGCTCCGGCTCCAGGCCACCACGTCCATGCCGAAGGCCAGGCCGACCCGGGCCACCCGGCCGCCGATCCGGCCGAGGCCGAGCAGCCCGAGCGTGCGGCCGTGCAGGTCGGCGCCGACGGTGCTCTGCCAGGGGCCGCCCTCGCGCAGCGCGGTGTTCTCCTGGACGATGCCGCGGGCCAGTCCGAGCAGCAGCGCCCACGTCAGCTCGACCGGCGGGGTGCCCGAGCTGGCGGTGCCGCAGACCGTCACCCCGTGCGCCTGCGCGGCCGCGAGGTCGATCGCCGCGTTGCGCATCCCGGAGGCGACCAGCAGCCGGAGCTGCGGCAGCCGGGCGAACAGCGAGGCCGGGAAGGGCACCCGCTCGCGCAGGGTGACCACGATGTCGAACCCGGCGAGCGCGGCGGCCAGCTCGTCCTCCGAGCCGAAGTGCTCGCGGAAGGCCGTCACCGAGACCCGGCCCGCCACCGGGGACCAGTCGGCGCTGCTGGTGGCGACGCCCTGGTAGTCGTCCAGGACGGCGCAGCTGAGGATCGGAGGCGTCATGCCCGCACTCTCGCAGAGGCCTCCGCCACCCGGCGCGGCGGGTCGGGCTTCGATGACGGTCCCCGTCCGGCTACGGCAGCTCGGGGGGCCGCAGGCCGTAGCCCTCCTCGGTCCGCACGATCCAGGAGGGCTCGCCGAGTTTCCATCTCAGCCGCGTCATCGGGAACGTCAGCTCGTGGGGGTGGAACGGTGCGTTGTAGACCTTCCACATGATCGAGTACGCCTGGTGCACGCCCTCGCCCAGCTCGATCAGGCCGCGCAGCAGCTTGACGTCGGCACGGTCGAGCCGCACCTCGCGGCCGTCCATGGTGACGAGCCGGGTGTCCAGGTCGACGACGAGGCGACCGTCGAAGGCGGTCAGCGAGCCCTGCGGCTCCGGGACCAGGCCGAAGTGCCTGCGGACCCACTCCTCGGCGGCCCACTCCTCGGCGGCCCGGTCGTCCGTCGGCCGAGCGCCCGCCCCGTTCTCCTGCTCCACGCCGGGCAGCCTAACCGGCGGCGCCCGACGCCGACCAGGCCGCGGCCCAACCGGCCAGCTCCGCCGGGCGGTTGGTGATGATCCCGTCCACGCCCGCCGTCGTGAGGGCCCTCCAGCGGGCGGGCAGGTCGACCGTCCAGACGTTGACCGCCACCCCGGCGGCATGCAGTTCCCCGACCGCGCCGGGGCGGGCGGAGAGCGCCTCGTCCGAGGGGTGGTAGGCGGCCAGGCCGAGGTCCCGGGCGGTGGCGACCGGGTCGGCGTCCAGCGTGGAGCGGAGCAGTGCGAGCGGCAGCTCGGGGGCCAGTTCGCGGGTGTGGCGCAGGGCGTCGACCTCGAAGCTCTGGACCATGACCCGGTCGGCCATGCCGTGGTCGCGCACCTCCCGGACGATCCGGGCGACCTCGTCGCGGCTGTGCGGCCCCTTGATCTCCAGCAGCAGCCGGCCACCGCGGGTACGCAGGTCCTCCAACTGGGCGGCCAGGGTCGGCAGGCGGGTGCCCGCGTAGGCCGGGGCGAACCAGGAGCCGGCGTCCAGCGCGTCCAGTTGGGCGGCGGTCAGCTCGCGGATCCGGCCGGTGCCGTCGGTGGTGCGGTCCACGGTGTCGTCGTGCAGCACGTACGGGACGCCGTCCCTGCTGGGCTGGACGTCGTTCTCGACCCACTCGGCGCCGGCCCGGCGGGCCACCTCGTCCGACACCAGGGTGTTCTCGGGCGCGGCGGAGGAGGCGCCGCGGTGCGCGTACACGGTCGGCGGTGCGCCGGCCGGGCGGAGCCGGGTGTCGGCGGCGGGTGCGGCGGAGGCCGGGGCGGCGGCGGGTGCGGCGGCCGACCGCACCGGTGCCCCGGCGAGCGCGACGGCGCCGACGGCGGCCCCGAGCAGCGCGGCGACGAGAACGGTCCGACGGCGGCACCGCCGGGGGCGCCGGGGATGCCGGGGGCCTTGCCGGGGACCTCGATTGGGTGTCATGTCCCGCACATTACGGCCGTCCGGCGCCTGCGGCCCGACGACACCGGCATCCGGGGCGACACGCCGGCGCACGGAGCAACACCCGCTCACTCCTCCGCCGACGCCGCCCGCGCGTGCAGCGCCGACCGCCCGGCCCGGTGGGCGAGCTCACCCCCGTGGATTCACACATGGTCGAATCGTTGGCGCTCAGGCCGGTGCAGCAGTGATCATCATGGGCATGACTTCGAGCGCAGTTGCGAACACCCCCGTCACCCCCGCCGCCCCCGTCACGGCCGCCGCCTCCGGTACCTGGAAGCTCGGCGACCGCACCGTCCACCGGATCGGCTTCGGCACCATGCGCCTGCCCCAGACCGGCCCGGCACTCGTCCCGCACGCCGTCCCCCGCGACCGCGAGCAGGCACTGCGGGTGCTGCGCCGCGCGGTCGAGCTGGGCGTCAACCACATCGACACCGCCGCCTTCTACTTCTCCCCACTGCGCTCCGCCAACGAGCTGATCAACCGGGCGCTCGCGCCGTACGCCGACGACCTGGTGATCGCCACCAAGGTCGGCCCCGGCCGCGGCCTCGACGGCGAGTGGGTCGAGCACGCCCGCACCCCCGAGCGGCTGCGCGCCCAGGTGGAGCAGAACCTGCGTCAGCTCGGCCGCGACCACCTCGACCTGGTGAACCTGCGCGTCCTCGGCACCGACTCGGTCGCCGAACGCTTCGGCGCGCTGGCCGAGTTGTGCCGGGCCGGGCTGATCCGCCGACTGGGCCTGTCCAACGTCCACCCGCACCAGCTCGCCGAGGCGCAGACCATCGCGCCGGTGGTCTGCGTGCAGAACCCGTACGGCATCGGAGCCACGCCGGCGCAGGACGAGGTGCTGCGGATCTGCGGGGAGCAGGGCATCGCCTTCGTCCCCTTCTACGCGATCGCCGGGGCCGGGCGGGAGGGCGGCGCCGGCGAGGCCGAGGCCACCCAGGTCCGGGCGGTGGCCGAGGCGCGCGGGGTGAGCACCGCGCAGGTGCGGCTGGCCTGGACCCTGCACCGCGGCCCGCACGTGCTGGCCATCCCGGGCACCGGCGACGTGGCGCACCTGGAGGACAACATCGCCGCCGGGGCGCTGCGGCTGTCGGCCGAGGAGCTGGCGCTGCTGGACGAGGCCCACGCGGGCTGAGCCAGAACCGGGCACCGGCTGAGCCGGAACGGGCGCCGCCCGAGCCGGAACGGGCACGGCCCGAGCCGGAACCGGGCACGGCCCACGTCGCGTCACTCCGGGGCGAATCGATCTTCGTCCACCGTGAGGAGCCCCCGAGCATGACCGACCGCGCCACCCGCTACCTCTACCTGGCCCGCCACGGCGAGGCCGCGTCCGAAGGCGACGGCAGCGGGCTCACCGCCGCCGGACGCCGACAGGCCGCCCTGCTGGGCCGGCGGCTGGCCGGCCGTCCGGTCTCGGTGCTGCACCACGGCCCGCTGCCCCGGGCCGCCGAGACCGCGCGGCTGGTCGCGGAGCAGCTGACCGGCGTGCGGCCGCAGCAGTGCGAGGAGGCCGGGGACTTCGTGCCGTACGTGCCCGAGCGGGACGAACTCCCCGAGGACAGCGCCGAGTTCCTGCTGAACTACCTCTCGTCCACCACGGCGCAGGAGCGGGAGCAGGGCGCCGCGCTGGCGCGGCGGGCCGTCGAGCGGTTCACCGGGCCGGTGCCCGGCGGCGAGGAGCGGCACGAGCTGGTCGTCACCCACGCCTTCCTGGTCGGCTGGCTGGTCCGGCACGCCCTGGACGCCCCGGCCTGGCGCTGGCTCGGTGTCAACGCAGCCAACGCGGCGCTGACCGTCCTGCGCTACACCCCCGGCCGGCCGCCCGCCGTGCTGCTGCTGAACGACCAGGGCCATCTGCCGCAGGAGCTGCACTGGACCGGCCACCCTCCCCAACTCCGGTTCTGACAAGGGCCCGAGCGCCTCTCCGAGGGGCCCCCGAGGGCCCCGAGGGATCGCCGGACGACCGCCGGAGGACCGCCGGAGCGGCCCCGACGGCCCGTCGACAAAAATATGCAGACCGGTCTACTATCGCCGCATGGGAGTCAAGGGCGAGGAGACCCGGGCCCGGCTGATCGCCGGCACCAGGGAACTGATCGAGGCGCAGGGCTACTTCGGGACCGGACTCAACCGGATCGTGGCCGCCACCGGCGCCCCGCGCGGCTCGCTCTACTTCCACTTCCCGGGCGGCAAGGACCAGTTGGTGGCCGCCGCGCTCACCCAGGCCGGCCAGGAGGTCGAGGCGCTGCTCACGGCCCTGGCCGGCGAGGGCGCCGACACCGCCACCCTCGCCGAGCAGCTGATCGAGGCCTTCGCCGAGCGCCTGGAGCGCTCGGACTACACCAGCGGCTGCCCGATCGCCACCGTCGCCCTGGAGGTGGCCGGCACCAACGAGACCCTGCGGACGGTCTGCGCCGGGCTGTACGCGGGCTGGCAGCAGGTCCTGGCCGACCGTCTGGAGCGCGAAGGCTTCGGCCCGGCGCAGGCCGGGGCCGCCGCCGGGCAGGCGCTCGCCCTGCTGGAGGGGGCCGTCCTGCTCGCCTCCGTCCGGCGCAGCCGCGAGCCACTGGACCACGCCCGGCACGCCGTCCGGCACTTGCTCGGCAGCCGGTAGACGGAGCGCGGGCGGCGGGCCGTTCCGCGCCGCCGCCCGCCCGTGCCCAAAAAATATGCAGACCGGTCTACTGATTCTGGATCCCTGGAGTTCACCGTGACCCACGCCCCACCGCCCCGGACCCTCGTCCTCGGCGCCACCGGCTTCCTCGGCCGCTGGCTCGTCCTCGAACTCCTCGGCCGCGGCGAGCCGGTGGCCGCCGCCGTCCGCGACACCGCCGGCGCGGACACCCTGCGCCGGTGGCTGCACGACCACGGCGCGGACGGCACCGCGCCGACCACCGTCACCGCCGACCTCACCCGCCCCGGCCTCGGGCTCTCCCCCGCGGACGACGCCCGGCTCGGCGAGGTCCGCGACGTCCACAACCTCGCCGCCCGCTACGCCTTCGGCCTCACCCGCGCCCAGGCCGAACCCGCCAACGTCCACGGCGCGCTGCACGCCCTGCACTGGTCCGCCACCCGGCCCGGGCTGCGCCGCCTGGTCCACCTCTCCGGCTACCGCGTCGGCCGCGACCCGCGGCCGCGGTACCCCCTCGACCCCTCCGCCACCGCCACCCTCTACAGCCGCCTCGGCGCCTACGAGGCCTCCAAGCACCTCGGCGACGCAGCCGTCCGGGTCACCGCACCCCGCCTCGGCGTCCCGCTCACCACCGTCAACCCCAGCAGCGTCATCGGCCACTCCCGGACCGGCGAGGCCGGCCAGTACCTGGGCCCGGCCCAGCTCGTCCGCCAGCTCCACCGCGGGCGCCTCCCCCTGCTGCCCGGCACCCGGCGCACCTTCCTCCCCGTCGTCACCGTCGACCACCTGGCCCGCTTCCTCGCCGCCGTGCCCGAGCACGACCGCGACCCGCTCGCGGCCCACACCGTCCTCGACCCCACCACCCCCTGCCTCCCCGAGCTGATCGCCCTCCTCGCCCGCCACCTCGGCGTCCGCCCGCCCCGCGCCCTGATCCCCGTCCCCCTGGTCCGCCGCCTCCCCCGCGCCCTCACCGGCGCCGACCCGGAGACCCTCACCTTCCTCTCCGAGGACCGCTACGACACCGGCTCCGCCGATCGCCTCGCCGCCGACGCCGGCCTCACCCACCCGCCCCTCGCCCCGGCCCTGACCCGCTGGGCCACCCGCCTGATCGAGGAGGGATTCGGCGCACCGTGACACCGGCGTGGGGGGGGGGGGGGGGGGGGCTCCGCCCCTCTCCCCCCCCGACGGTCCAACCCCCCACTCAATCCATCCTGCCCCCGCCGCAGCGCCTCCTG